>JAWOGG010000195.1:0-5930 GCA_046497085.1 Orrella sp. | reverse complement strand
CTAGGCGGTGGCTGGCAGGAAGTTCCTGCTGGTGCGCCCGAACAGAAAGACAGGGCATCCCCATGAACACATCCTCTGAAGCCAAACCGGCTGCCACCGCCGAGCAGCCTGACTTGGAAGCTATCCTTGCCGCAGCCGACAAACCGACTCACCGCACCCGTAAAACAGTGATGTGGTTTGTGTTGATCGCGTTGGTGATGGCGGGTCTTTACTTTTGGTGGGCATCTGCCAGCCAAGAGAACGTTCGTTATCTGACCGCACCAGTCACGCGGGGACCATTGGTGGTGACTGCCACAGCTACCGGAACTTTGCAGCCAACGCGCACGGTGGAAGTGGGTTCTGAATTATCAGGCACACTTGAAGAAGTCTTCGTGCAAGAGAATGACGTGGTGCAAGTGGGCCAACTGCTTGCGGTGTTGGATACCTCAAAGCTAAACGATGCGATTGCCAAATCAAGCGCCTCCTTAGCCTCTGCCCAAGCTCAGGTGTTGTTATCGCAGGCAACCGTGGCAGAGGCACGGGCGACGTTGGCCAGAATGCAGGAGGTGTTTAAGTTGTCTAACGGCAAAGTGCCCTCAGAGAGTGAGCTCGAAGTTGCCGATGCCACACTGAAGCGAGCCATCGCCAATCAAAACGCCGCCCAAGCGTCGGTGATGCAAGCAGAGGCTGAACTTAAAACCAATGAGACCAATCTGCAAAAGGCGCAAATCAAGTCATCGGTCAATGGCGTGGTACTGACACGCGAGGTAGAACCGGGCAATACGGTGGTGGCCGCCATGTCAACGCCTGTGTTGTTCACCATTGCCGAGAATTTATCTAACATGGAATTGCAAGTGCAAGTCGACGAGGCTGACGTGGCGAGTGTGCGTCCCGGGCAACCGGTGAGTTTCACCGTGTCAGCCTGGCCAGGAAGACAGTTTCCGGCCAGCATTGAAAGGGTTGGTCTGGGTTCAACCACGACAGATAATGTGGTGACCTACAAAACCATCTTGCGGGTTGATAACGACGATTTGGCGCTACGCCCTGGCATGACAGCGACGGCCACCATTACCGTTGCCGAGCGCGACGAGGTTTTATTGGTACCTAATGCGGCACTGCGCTATCGGCCAAGCCAGTTCTATGACGCGATGGCGGTCGGTTCAGGCGAGACATCAGAACCGCAAATCTGGCGATTGGTAGCCGATCAACCCGAGCCCATTGATGTGACTGTTGGCATCAGCAATGGTCGTTTGACCGAGGTGTCAGCTAAGGGTCTTTCGGTTGATGATCCTATCATCATCGGGCAGGAGACGCCCGAGTGACAAAAGCCCCGAGCACACAGCCTTTGATCGAACTGCGTGGTGTCACCAAAACTTATGGTCAAGGCAGTACGGCGTTTGATGCCCTGAAAGGCATTGACCTGACGATCAATGCAGGCGAGTTTGTGGCCATCATGGGGCCTAGTGGTTCAGGTAAGTCAACGGCGATGAATCTGTTGGGCTGTTTAGACAGTCCCACACAAGGGCAATATATCTTCCAAGGTATTCATGTGGAGCGGCTTTCGCGTCAGCAACGCGCGTTATTGCGCCGCCATGCACTCGGATTTGTGTTTCAGGGGTTCAATTTATTGGCGCGCACGAGCGCTCAAGAGAATGTTGAACTGCCTTTGCTTTACCGCGGCGAAGCCGCTTCGGTGAGGCGCCAGATGGCTCAACAAGCACTCGCAAGCGTTGGCCTAGCCGGTTGGGAAACCCACACCTCGGCCGAATTGTCGGGTGGGCAGCAGCAAAGAGTGGCTATTGCACGGGGCATCGTGACCAATCCTTTGGTGCTGTTGGCAGACGAACCGACGGGCAACCTCGATAGCAGCCGCAGCCAGGAAATCATGGCGCTACTGACCGAGCTCAATCAAACCCGTCAAATCACGGTCATCATGGTGACCCATGAGCCGGACATGGCGGCGTATGCCAACCGTGTGATTACGTTTGTGGACGGTCGTGTGCGTTCGAGCTCGCAACAACCACGCTTAAGCGAAGGGGTCGGTTGATGTGGTTTAACGCCTTCTTGTTGGCCTTGCGTGAGATCAGGCGCAACCTGATGCGGTCATTTCTTACTGTGCTCGGGATCGTCATCGGTGTGGGGGCGGTGGTGACCATGGTGACTTTGGGCAATGGGGCCACAGTCATGGTCTCAGAGCGAATCTCAAATCTGGGCAGTAACTTGCTGGTGATGCGCCCCGGTCAGCGTAGCGATCGGGCCGGATCACAGGCTTTTAGTGTTCAAGATGCAGAGGCTTTGCGGGAGCAGATTGTGGGCCTCAAAGCAGTTGCGCCGGCAGTCAGCCGCTCAGTCACTTTGGTCTCTGATAACAACAACTGGCCGTCGAGCGTGGTGGGTACGACCAATGAGTATTTCATCACGGGTAACTGGACTCTTGCCGATGGTCGGATGTTTGAAACTGACGAGTTGCAATCGGGTCGTTCGGTCTGTGTGATTGGTGAAACGGTTAGGCGTGAATTGTTCGGCGTCATCAACCCCATCGGTGATCGCTTACGGGTACGAAATTTTGATTGTCAGATTATTGGCCTCTTGGCGCCTAAAGGACAGGGAGGCATTGGCACAGACCAAGACGACACCGTGTTGATGCCACTCACCACAGCGCAGCGCCGAGTAATGGGCAACAATGACGTCTCGACTATTTTGATGTCTGTCAACGACGTGTCCAATACGCCACAAATCATTGGCAGCATCAAACAATTGATGCGTGAACGTCGCAACCTTGCGCCCAACGATGAAGATAACTTCAGTGTTTTGGATACAAGACAGATCGCTGAGACCTTGTCGGGCACCATTCGCACTTTGACGGGCCTGCTTGGGGCAGTGGCAGCCGTTAGTTTATTGGTCGGTGGTATTGGGATCATGAACATCATGTTGGTTTCAGTCACCGAGCGGACCCGTGAGATCGGGGTGCGCTTGGCCATTGGTGCGCTTGAGCGCGAGGTGTTGTTGCAGTTCTTGATTGAAGCGGTGGTTTTGTCGGCGCTTGGCGGTGTAGCAGGCATTATTTTGGCGTTTGGTGCCTGCTACGGCGTGACGTCTATGATGGGTATGCCGTTTTTGTTTGACCCGATGGTCAATTTGTTCGCCTTCTTGTTTTCCGCGGCAATTGGTGTGGTCTTCGGTTTTGTACCGGCCAGACGGGCAGCCCGTCTGGATCCTATTGACGCATTGCGTCATGAATGAATGAGCCCAAGGAAATACAAATGTCCGATGCACCAGATCTAATCGCTGTTAAGGCTAGACTTCAGGCAGAACTCGCCGAGGTCATGGCAGCGTTAACGGACGCTGAGCTAGGCGCCGCTACGGTCATGCTTGATCAATCGGCGGTTGGTCGAGTCTCGCGCGGCGATGCCTTGCAGCAACAGGCCATGGCAAAGGATCGCCAACAACGGCTTGATCTGCGGCGTCGCAAGCTTGAGGCAGCGCTTAACCGAGTGGCCGCTGGTCAATACGGTTTGTGCTGCCAGTGTGAAGCGACGCTTGAACCTGCGCGCTTGGAAAGTGACCCGGCTGCGGTTTTTTGTGTGGACTGCCTTGAGGAACGACAAGTTTAGGCCGCGCATCCCCGGCTAGTTTGAGATGACAGTGAGTTGCCGAGCTAGTTGAAAGCAAGCAGAGCTTTTCAAGCGGTCGCAACCGGGAATCTCTTGCCGTCAGCTCACGCGCGCCTGTATCTTGTGGGACTGACAGTAGATTAACCAAATAAAACCAACCAAATTAAGCAGCATGAAACAAATCATACGAATAGGAACAGGTTCAGGCTGGTGGGGCGATAGGATCAGCCCAGCGGCGGAACTGGCCAAACACGGACAGTTAGATTACTTATGTTTTGAGACCATGGCCGAGGCAACGATCTCGGCGGCTCAAGTGCGCGCGCGTCGCGACCCAAGCTTTGTTGGGCATGACACCTATCTCGAAGATCGGTTGCGGGCAGTACTGCCGGCTTGCTTGGAACACGGCACAAAAATCGTCTCTAACCAAGGTTGGATCAATCCCGATGCGGCCGCCGCCAAAGCCGTGGCATTGTTACGGGAGTTGGGCGCCACTGGAGTGAAGGTGGCGTCGATTAACGGCAGCTTGATCACCGAGCGAGTGTTGTCGTTGGCAGACACTATCCTAGAGAACGGTGAGCCCACCGAAACCTTGGCTGAAACGCTGATATCTGCTGAGGTCTATTTGGGTGCCGAACCCATTGTGCAGGCCTTGGCTCAGGGCGCAGATATCGTGTTTACTGGACGTGTGGCTGACCCGTCACTGTTTCTAGCACCACTGATGCATGAGTTTGGTTGGGATGCGCTCGACCACGCACACCTGGCTCAAGGCTCTGCCATTGGTCACTTACTGGAATGTGGGGCACAAGTCACAGGCGGCTATTTTGTGGATCCTGGTTTTAAAGACGTCGACAGGCCTTGGGATCTGGGGTTTCCGATTGCTGAGGTGAGTCAGGATGGCAGTTGTGTCATTAGCAAATTAGAGGGTACTGGCGGGTGTGTCACCCGACAAACAGTCAAGGAGCAGATGCTCTATGAAGTGCATGATCCAGCCAATTATCTAACCCCGGATGTGACGGTTGATTTCACCACGGCGATTGTCGAAGAAGTGGGTACAGATCGTGTTCGGGTCAGTGGGGTGACGGGCAAACCACGCTCGCCAACACTCAAGGTATCGATGGGGTGTATTGAAGGGTTTGTGGGTGAGGATATGTTTTTTTACGCCGGACCAGGTGCCTTAAGACGCGCCGAAATCGCCAAAACCGTTTTGCTAGAGCGGTACAAGATTGTCGATCTTAGGGCCGATGATGTGCGTATAGATTATTTGGGTTTGAATGCGATTCATGGTTTGGCCACGCCCGACTCAGCGCCCGAGCCTTACGAGATCGCGGTTCGTGTGGCTGCGCGTACCCGCTCGCGCGAGCAAGCCGAAAAAGTGGGGCGAGAGGTTGACGGCATGGCCGTCTCTGGCATTGCCCATACCGGGAAACGCGTGCCGTTTCAGGATCGGGTACGCGAGGTAATTGGCATTTGGTCCTCGCTTGTGGCGCGTGACCGTGTACAAGCAACGGTCACGCTAACGGAGAGCTAACCCATGAAAATCACCTTACAGCATGTGGCACACGTTAGATCGGGCGACAAAGGCAATACGTCTAACATTGCTGTGTTCGCCTATGAGCCCAAGTTTTACGACGTATTACGTGAACAACTGACCGCCGAACGATTCAAAGCGTTTTATCAGGGAGCTATCACCGGGCCGGTGACACGCTTTGAGGTCGCCAATATTGAGGCATTTAACTTTGTGTGTGAAGGCGCTTTGGGTGGCGGTGTGTCACGCAATCTCGCTCTGGATAATTATGGCAAAGCCCTTTCGTCGGCCATCTTAGGGTTTGAGCTAGAGGTGCCTGATGAATGGCGCGATGATTTGCGTGGTGAGTTGCGCGCTACCAGCAAAACCTAACAGCGCCATAGAGGGGAGGGTACGGGACGGTGTGTGCGGTCTACCAACCAACGACAAACACGGCTTGGGTCAAGCAACAGTTTGGTGTGGATTGGCCGCGCATCGACCAAGCGGTCTATCCCGGACAAAACGGCGCGATTTTGCTGCGCAGTCGCGCAAGTGGTCGAACCGCTGCCGGACTGGCGTGTTTTGGGATGATTGCCCCATGGGCAAAAGACACCAAACTTAGTCGTCACACCTATAACGCTCGCTCTGAGACCGTTGCCACCAAGCCAAGTTTTAAAGATGCGTGGCGCGCGCAACAGTTCGGTGTTGTGTTGGCGGATTCTTTTTTTGAGCCAAACTATGAGAGTGGTCGGGAAGTGCGATGGCAGATCAAAGCCGCCGATGGCGAGCCTTTTGGTATTGCCAGCTTGTGGCAGCGCTGGACGGACCCGTCA
>JAWOGG010000179.1:0-4216 GCA_046497085.1 Orrella sp. | reverse complement strand
ATTGATGGGCACGCAAGAAACGCCCAAACGCCCTATCGCGCGGCGGCCAATTGGTTGAGCGGTACTTGCAACTTGGTCGGCTTTTGTAGCAGTTCTATCAACACCATGGCGCGACTTTCGCCGTCGTCTATTTGATAAATGGCTTGGACGCCTTTGAAAGGTCCTTCTTTTATCTCAACCAAATCGCCTGGCTGATAGGGACTTTGCGGTGTTTGTGATAGTGCCGTTTCCTGGGCTCTCAGCCAATCGATTAAACGTGAATCGATACGCGCAGGTTCTGTACCGAAGCTCACTAATTTGCTCACCCCTAATGTCGATCGTATGGGTGCCCAACTCTTGCCCGACAGCTTGGTGTCTAGCTCAATGAACAGATAGCGTGAGAACAGCGGTTCGCGCACAACCTCTAGCGATTTTTTGGTGATTTTCTTTTTGGCAAACGTGGGTAAAAAACAGCCAAAGCCCTGACGCTCTAGGTTTAACCGGGCTCTTTCCTCTTGCCGAGGTTTTGTGTGTACGACATACCATTCCATAAGCGTCAGTGTAGACCTAAATCAAATTTGATTTCAAATGCATAATGTATTAGCACTGCGGGTGCTTTTTTGGGGGCTGTCCTGGATACGACTGTAGCGACTGTGGCGACGATAGCGACGTTTGGCACGCTTTCTTGGTACGCTCAACACAAAACCTCCAGGAGATAGTAATGCTGTTCTATGACATGAGAACTGCGATGAACCCGCGCCGGGTGCGTATTTTTATGGCGGAAAAAGGCATTGAGATTCCCACTCAAGCAGTGGATGCATCCGCAAACGAAAACCGTACGCCTGAATTTCTCGCGATTAATCCCCTAGGCAAGCTGCCAGCATTGAAGCTTGACGATGGCACCTGCTTGACGGAGTCGATTGCCATCTGCCGATACTTGGAGGCTCTTCACCCTGACAAGCCCCTGCTTGGTCAAGACCTAAAAACGCAAGCGGTGATTGGGATGTGGCTTGGACGTCTTGAGTCCGAAATGGTCTTGCCGCTCACGAGTGCCTTTAAGCATACCGGGGCCTATTGGAAGGGCAAGTATCCGCAGGTCCCTGAGTTTGGGAGCTGGTGGCGCGAGCGTGCCAATGAGAGTTACGACTGGCTAGATCATTGGTTAAAAGATAGGGAGTTCGTCGCCACTGATCACTACAGCATGGCCGACATCGTGTTGCAGTGCGCATTGATCATGGCCAAACCCACTGGTACGCCAATCCCATCGCACTGTAGTCATTTGAGTCGATGGTATGCCGACGTCAGTGCGCGACCAACGGCAAGGGCTTAAAAGCTTAAAAGTCCGTCTCTTAATAGGAATTGAAGATGACTAAACCAGTTTGTTTGATTGTTGGCGCAGGTAGTGGTTTGGGGGCGGGGTTGGCCCGCACGTTTGCCAAAGCCGATTTAGCCGTGTGCGTGATCAGGCGTGACATGGCGCTCGCTCAGCCCTTGCTTGAAGAGATTCAGAGCCTCGGTGGCACCGCGCACGCCTTTGCTGCCGATGCACGCGATTCGGAGTCATTGTCTAAGGTGTTTGACGAAATCGAGCAGTCGGTAGGTGAAATCGCGGTGGTCATTTTTAACATCGGCGGCAACGTGCGCGCCGGCGTGTTGGAGACCTCACCTGAGACTTACGTTAAAGCTTGGCAAACGAGCGCGTTTGCCGGTTTCTTGACAGGACAAAATGCGGTGCGCGTGATGCAACCACGCCAAAAGGGCACCGTATTATTCACTGGAGCAACAGCGAGTCTGCGCGGTGGTTCTGGATTCTCTGCCTTTGCAGCGGCTAAAACGGCTCTTCGTACCTTTGCACAAAGCTTGGCCCGCGAGTTTGGACCGCAGGGAATACATGTCGGTCATGTCGTGGTTGATGGTGGCATTGATTCGCCACGTATCCGTGAACAGCAGCCCGATCGTGTGGAGGCTGCCGGTGAAGAGGGTCTATTAAATCCGGACCATGTGGCACAAAATTATCTGATGTTGCACCAACAACCACGTGATGCGTGGACCTTTGAACTAGATTTGCGTCCGTGGAGTGAGCGTTGGTGATCCACAAAGCACTGACTGACTAGGATTGTGTGTTCAAAGGTAGGCAGAGCTCTATTTTTAATGCTAGCCTTAGTGGCTAGTTTTTACCGCATTTCACTTGGATACTTGAGTCAATGGATACAAAAATCATGCACAAACAATTGCGCGGGCTGTCGGTCGGCATTTCCTTGGTATTAGCCGCTGGTGCGTTGAGCACACATGTCATGGCTCAGGACAAATTACCACCCGGCGTGTTTGCGACAGTGAATGGTCAGCCGCTATCGGATGCTTTGCTCAACGTTAACGTTCAAGCCAATGTCGCGGAAGGGCGGGTAGATAATGAACAGTTACGAGAGGTGATTAGGGGCGAGTTGGTTGGACGCGAAGTGCTAGCGCAAGAAGCAAAAAAGCTTAAGCTCGATCAGACGCCAGAAGCACAAGCCAGAATGGCTCAGTTGCAACAAAATTTCATGGCAAACCTATTGCTAACCAATTACAGTGCGACCAATCCGGTGAGCGCTGAGCAGATTAAAGCCGAGTACGACGCGTTTCTTAAAAACGTAGAAGGCGCCAAACAATACAAACTCAGTTTGATCGCGGTGCCCACTGAAGCGCGAGCAAAGGAAATCATCGCTGAGGTTAACGCCAGTAAAGACAAGTCTCTGTTTGGCGAGATCGCCGCTAAAGAGTCTACCGATGCGAGTAAAGAAGCTCAAGGTGAGCTCGATTGGTTGTTGCCTGAGCAAATGCTGCCGGCAGTCGGTAATGTCGTGGCGAACCTGACGCAAGGCAAGGTCAGTGCTGTGCCGATTGAAACGCGCGGCGGTTGGAATGTGGTTAGAGTCGATGACGTACGCGACTTTACGCCACCTAAGCAAGAAGAGATCGAGAACCAACTGCGTGAAGCCGCGACTCAGAAACAGTTGTCAGCCTACATACAAAAGCTGCAGTCAGAAGCCAAGATTGTTCAGTAACTGAGAATCAAGTAAATGAGGGTTGAAATAGGTGAGCATCATGCCGTTTGGCTTGTTGCTCATCTGCCCATACTGTAGAACTCTGGATTGGGTTTCATTTCAGTGGCGCTGGCTAGTCGATTACTCATCGCAAAAAATGCCGCAACACTGGCCGTATCCCATAAGTCCTCTTCTGAAAGTCCCGCTTGCATGGCGGCTTGTCTATCGTCTGCCGTGACCTTAGACGCGTCTTGTGACACTTTCATGGCGTAGTCCAACATAGCGCGTTGGCGTGGGGTAATGTTGGCGTGTCGGTAATTGGTAGCCACTTGGTCAGCAATAGTGGGGTCTTTGGCTCGAATCCGCAAGATAGCCCCATGTGCGACCACGCAATACAAGCAGTGATTGGCACCTGATGTGGCGACCACAATCATTTCTCTCTCAGCTTTGCTCAGGCCACTATCGCCATCCATGAGTGCATCGTGATAAGCCATGAAGGCCCGAAACTCAGCCGGACGTCTCGCCAAAACAAGCATAACGTTAGGGATGAATCCAGCCTTGGTTTGGGTGGCGATTAATCTTTCACGTATATCTTCTGGCACATTGGCAAGGTCGGGTGTTGCAAAGCAAGCAATCGGATCGGCGGTTGGGGGCTGTGATTCGTTTGTCAAAGTGAGCTCCGCAGAGTGGGTTCTAGGTGGTGTCATCAAGACGTGACGATTCATAAGCGCAATGATGAATCGCTAGATCACACTTTAGTGCAGAAAAAACCCTATGACACAAAATTGAAACCCTCCCAGTTTGGATGATTATCAATCGATTAATGCCATCGTGTGTCTTGACGTGACTTTTTGTGTCATCTACAAGTCACGTTAAAACATGACAATCAGTCATGCAAAAGTCAAGCATCATTCAAATAATTAGCATTACAACAATTAGCACCAAAGCGTTCAGTGCCAGAGAAATCAATGTTTACTGCCTCAATTATGAGCGCCTTTTGACTGCAGCACCTCTTGACTGCGATGTGCATTCGGGGTCTTATCTATATAAAATGTTCTCAACTTCCATGGCCTAGTTACTCATCATGATCAAAATTAAACACACCACTTTGATGTTTTTGATTGGACTGCTAATCGCTTCTGGCGTGTTGGCCCGTTGGAGTGGTGCAACTGAGTACGAGGCCTCAAATTACGGGTTAGAGACGGTCGTTTCTC
>JAWOGG010000144.1:0-6165 GCA_046497085.1 Orrella sp. | reverse complement strand
TTGGTCGTTTTAGAAATCGTCCTTGGTATTGATAATCTGATTTTCATTGCCATTCTGGCCGATAAACTGCCGCCTAAAGAGCGCGATCGGGCGCGGGTAATCGGATTGTCCCTGGCGCTCTTGATGCGGCTGGGATTGCTGGCGGGTATTTCTTGGCTGGTTCAACTCACAGAACCGGTACTACACATAGGATCGTTTGCTTTCTCAGGTCGAGATTTGATCTTGATCGTTGGGGGATTCTTTTTGCTTTTCAAGGGAACTCTTGAATTGCACGAGCGCATCGAGGGCAAACAGAGTAGTGGGGCGGCCTCTAAGGTCTACGCGAGTTTTGGGGTGGTGGTGACTCAGATCGTGGTGTTGGATGCGGTGTTTTCCTTGGATGCCGTTATCACCGCAGTCGGCATGGTAGAGCACTTGCCCGTCATGATGGCGGCTGTGATTATCGCGATGATCATCATGCTGGTTGCCTCCAAGCCGCTTACCCGGTTCGTCAATGCTCACCCAACAGTCGTGGTGTTGTGCCTGGGTTTTTTACTGATGATTGGCTTTTCATTGGTGATTGAGGGATTTGGTTTCAGTGTGCCCAAGGGGTATTTGTATGCCGCCATCGGGTTTTCTGTGGTCATCGAGTTTTTTAATCAGTTGTCACGCCGTAATTCTTTAATCAGCGAATCCGATCTGCCTATGCGCGAGCGAACTGCGGAAGCGGTCTTGCGGCTACTAGGAAAACAGTTGCCTCAAGACAGCGACCAAGAGTCTGAGGCGCCTCGTGAATCCGCTGACAAGGTCTCTTTCGGTGTCGAAGAGCGCAACATGGTTAGTGGGGTACTGACTCTGGCTGAGCGCTCCGTACACTCACTGATGACACCGCGCACCGAAATCTCTTGGATCAATCTGGATGATGACCCAGAAGACATCAAAAAACAGTTGGAAGAAGAGCCGCACAGCTTTTTTCCTGTCTGTCGTGGCACTTTAGATGAGGTGGTTGGGATTGGTCGAGCCAAACGAATGGTTGCCGATTTGCTGAATCACGGACGAGTGCGCCCAAAGCGCTTGCGTGAACCTATTATTGTTCATGACACCATTAGCATTATTCGCTTGTTAGACACATTGAAGCACTCGCGAGGTCAGTTGGTGCTTGTGGCAGATGAGTTCGGTACTTTACAAGGCTTGGTGACGCCGATTGATGTGTTTGAAGCAATTGCGGGCGAATTTCCGGACGAAGACGAGACGCTGGACATTGTGCCCGATGGTGAAAACCGATGGCGCATGAATGGTGCCACAGACCTGCACCAACTCGAGCAAGTTTTAGAGACTGACGGTTTGGTTAATGAAGAAGACGGTTACACGACGCTTGCTGGCTATCTCTTGAACCATTTTGGGCAGCTCCCGGCGGTGGGCGATGTCTGTGAATACAATACGACCCGGGCGAGCTACGTTTTTAAAGTGACACGCTTAGAAGGTCGGCGGATAGCCTTGGTCAATGTAGAAAAACGAATCCATCAAGCTGACGATAACGAAAGGGAATTGTCTTGAGTGAATTGAATTTGCATTTGGTAAAAGCTTTTCTCCTCGGTATCGTGGAAGGGATAACTGAGTTTTTACCGGTCTCGAGTACTGGGCATCTGATCTTGGTGGGTGAGTGGATTGATTTTGCGTCGACTGAAAGCAAGGTCTTTGAGGTTGTCATCCAATTAGGTGCGATTTTGGCGGTGATCTGGATCTTTAGATGGCGTCTTATACAGCTTGCATCGGGTGCGCTTAAACGTGATCCGGTTGAGTTGGCATTTGTCCGTAACTTGGCCATTGCTTTCATGCCAGCGGCTGTTATTGGTGCTATTTTTATCTCCCAGATCAAGGCTTTGTTTTTTCACCCTGGTGTGGTGGCAGTCGCACTGATTGTGGGTGGGCTGATCATGCTATGGGTTGAGCGTCCACAGGCGCAGAAAGCGTCTCCACGGGCGATGTCGCTAGAGACCGTTTCGTGGCGACAAGCGCTAGCGGTGGGTTTTGCGCAGTGCTTGGCCATGATTCCTGGCACGTCACGTTCTGGTTCCACCATTATCGGTGGCATGTTGGCAGGTATTGAACGCAAGACGGCGACAGAGTTTTCTTTTTTTCTAGCCATTCCAACCATGTTGGGTGCGGCTGTATACGATACCTATCGGCATGGCTCCGAGCTTTCACAGGCTGACATGATGGCTATCGTCGTTGGTTTTACGATGGCGTTTTTAAGTGCTTTGGTGGTTGTGAAGGCCGTTTTAAGCTACATCTCCCGGTATACATATCGGCCCTTTGGTTGGTACCGAATTGCTTTGGGACTGGTGGTGGCTTATTTTGTTTTTTGACCGGCGAGATCAAAGCGGGTGATACCGGTTTGATCTAAGACGATCCAGCCGCCTCGCTCGGTCTGGTCAGGCCCGAGGTGGTCACTCTCCCAGTCTGGAAGTACCCAACGTTCGAATGACTTGCCTTTAACTGCGTGTTGATAGTGTCCTGGACGATGGGTGTGTCCATGAATAACGGTTGCAAGCCCTTGCTCTGACAGTGCCTTTGCAATGGTTTCTTCGTTTACGTCTAATCGCGTGTCAAATGCTGTTGATTTGTCATCGCGCTGCTGCTGGCTTTGCATGCTTTGCTGGCGGGCTTTCTGGGCGATATTGGCTCGGGTGTTAAGGCCTAACGAAAGATAGGCTTTTTGAACCCAGCGGTTTCGCACGGCACGTCGAAACCGTTGGTAAGCGCGATCGTTGGTGCAAAACTCATCGCCATGAGCAATCAGATAGTTGCGATCGGCAACGGATAATATGAATTGATCGGCGAGCAGCTGGGCACCGAGCGTGTCTGCTAGCGATTGCCCCATTAGAAAATCACGATTGCCGTGTCCAATCCAAAGGGGGCAACGTTGACTTGTACGCCTAAGGTGATCGACACACTCGTCTAGCCAGGCAGGTGGTTTATTGAGCCAGTCGTCACCGATCCAGACGTCAAAGATATCACCCAACAAAAGCAAAGCGCCCGCGTGGGCGCTTGCTTGGTCTAGAAACCGAAAAAAGCTTTGCGCCGTCTTGGGATTGGCGGCGCCGAGATGAATGTCAGAAGCGAGCCACACGGGCCCGTCAAACGACAATCTATTCAACAATGACTGCCTTTTCGATCACGACGTCATCAGTTGGCACGTTCTGATGAAAGCCGGAGTTGCCGGTTTTAACGCCACGAATAGCGTCAACCACGTCTTGGCCTTCGACCACTTTACCGAAGACGGCATAACCCCATCCTTGTGCGGTGGGTGCGGTGTGGTTCAAGAAGTCGTTATTAGCGACGTTGATAAAGAATTGAGCCGTCGCTGAATGGGGATCGTTGGTACGGGCCATGGCGAGCGTGTATTTGTCGTTTTTTAGACCATTGTTGGCTTCGTTTTCGATAGGCGCGTTACTGGTCTTTTGTTTCATGCCCGGCTCAAAACCACCGCCCTGAACCATAAAGCCGTCAATGACGCGGTGAAAGATGGTGTTGTCATAAAAACCATCGCGTGTGTAGGCAAGGAAATTCTCTGTCGACTTGGGCGCATTGACTGCATCGAGTTCAATCACGATGTCGCCGGCAGTGGTGGTGAGTTTGACGCGAGGAGATGTGGTCATGGATGAGTTACCTGTGTTGGATTGAGAATCGGTTTGCGCCTGTGATGGCGCTACCAGTAAAGAGGCAGCTGTTAATAAAAACAACGATGCCGCTGATCGTTTGACGATTGAAAAGAGCGAGGACATGATTAATTCAAACTCCCAATAAAGGATTCTAAGTCATTGGCGCGTTGCTTTGCTTTGCTTGCACCTAGCCGTGCAGCGGCCTGATAGTCATTGAGTGCCATAAGTAATCGTAGATCGGCCAAATTGCTACGCGCGGCTGCGTAGGCCGGGTTATTCATGACGGCTGTCTCAAGGGCTTGTTGGGCTTGGTCTAACGACCCTTGTTGGATGTATAGGACAGCTAGGTTGTTCCAGGGTTCAGCGAGCTCTGGGAAACGAACAGTCATGTCTTGATAAACGGCTTGGGCCTCATTTATACGGCCGAGTTGAGCCAAAGCGCGGGCCTTTTGAAACATCAGTTGCACATCGGTACCGGGTCCGCCAATACTATCTAAGACCTCTTCGCGTTGTTTGATCTTTTCAAATGCGGCGCGTGCTTGATCGCGGTTCAATTGTTCGGCGATCTCGCGATTGATTTGTGCGCCTGTGGGTGGGTTTTCAGTGTCGATATCCGGTGTGATGACATCAAGCGCCTCTGCTAAGCCTTCCCAGCCCCGGTTAGAGTTGGGGGTATCAGTGTCGGTCGCAGGGGCGCTCTGAGCCCAAAGCAGTGGGGATGACAGTATTAAGGCGGTCATCGCTGCTACGCTGAAAACTTTTGCTCGGTTCAATCGAAAGATCTCACGTTGTTATACTCATTCGTTACATTGTAGCCACGCTTTGTGTAATTGCCAGTCAATGAACCTGACAGGCATCTCAGGATGCGCTACCCACCTACCTGTCTTGACCCAACACCGCCCATGCTTGATCTTTACGATTCCCTGTCGCGCGATAAGCGTCCCTTTAAACCGGTGCATGAGGGACAAGTTCGTTTATATGTATGCGGCATGACGGTGTATGACTTTTGTCACTTGGGCCACGCCCGCATGTTGGTCAGTTTTGATGTGGTTCAACGCTGGCTGCGTTTATCGGGTTATCAGGTCCGATATGTGCGCAACATCACCGATATTGACGACAAGATCATTCGCCGCGCGGTTGAGACTGGCCGTAAGATTTCTGATGTGACAGCCTTTTTTATTGACGCCATGCATGCTGATGAGCGCGCTTTGAATGTCCAATCGCCGGACGATCAACCCAGGGCAACTGGCTATGTCTCTGAGATGCTTGACATCATCAAACGGCTTGAGGCTGAAGGCTTGGCTTATCAAGCCGAAGATGCTGATGTTAATTATGCGGTGCGCAGTTTTCCGAGCTACGGCAAGTTGTCAGGAAAGACATTGGATCAATTGCGTGCCGGTGAGCGTGTAGCCGTTTCGACATCGAAGCGAGACCCATTGGACTTTGTCCTTTGGAAGGCCGCCAAACCCGATGAACCGCAAGAGTCCCAATGGCCTTCGGCTTACGGGTTGGGACGTCCTGGCTGGCATATTGAATGTTCTGCAATGAGTCATTCAGTGCTCGGGCTGCCATTAGATATTCACGGTGGCGGACCCGACTTAAAATTCCCCCATCACGAAAACGAAATTGCTCAGTCTGAGGGCGCTTTTGGGGGCAAGCTGGCCAATTATTGGATGCACTGCGGACCCTTGATGGTTGATGCTGAAAAGATGTCAAAGTCGCTCGGCAATTTCAAAACCATTCGACAGACTGTTGCTGCTGATGCTTCAACTGAGACCGCTGAGTATCAGGCCAACCTTCGTGAAGCTGAAATGTTGCGTTTCTTTATTGTGCGCAACCACTATAGAAGCGCGCAGAACTACGCCCCCGATAACTTGTTAGATGCACAACACTCACTTGATCGCCTCTACCAAACCCTACATGCTGTCGCGCCGGTCGGGTCAAGCGTTGAGATTGATTGGGGGCAGGGTGCAGCGGCGGATTTTAAGCAAGCCATGGACGACGACTTCAACACGGCTGGTGCGATAGCGGTGTTGTTTGAGTTGGCCAATCGCGCCAACCGCGATCAAGATAGGCAGGCTAGTGCATTGTTAAGGGCTCTGGGCAACGTTTTGGGCTTGTTGGAACAGACGCCTAGCGAGTACTTTAAAGTGCCCACCCGATACACCAAGCGTGCGCTTGAGGCCAAGCAGGGGCAGGACACAGCTGGCGCAAGCCTGACCGATGAGCAAGTCGAGGCTTTAGTGGCAGAACGAACCGAAGCCAAACGGACTAAGGACTTTGCCAAGGCCGATCAGATTCGCGCGCAATTGGCAGGCCAAGGCGTTTTGTTGGAAGACAAGCCAGGGGCGATCACCGAATGGCACAGAGGTTAAAGCGATATGTCGATTGAGTCGTCGGTAAACACACCGAATGGAAAACCTGATTACTGGGACAAGGCGATTGGCCAGTTGATGCGTCGCGACCGGATTATGCGGCGCTTGATTCCTACCTACCCTGAGATTTGGTTGGAGTCCCGGGG
>JAWOGG010000186.1:0-11360 GCA_046497085.1 Orrella sp. | reverse complement strand
ATTTATCTGCTTAAAGCCGTGCGCTATCCCTTGGCAGTGCGACAAGAATTCAATCACCCCATCAAGTTAAATTTCTTTGCAACCATTCCCATCGGTTTCCTGCTGTTAGCAACCGTCTGGTCTTCTCATCATCTTGGTGTTGCCGCCATCTTGTGGTGGGTGGGTGTGACTCTAATGATCGTGATTACCTTAACCACGATGAGTAGTTGGCTACATCACGATCATTACCAAATGGTGCATTTAAACCCAGCATGGTTCATACCAGTGGTCGGCAACGTACTGGTTCCAATTGCTGGCGTGCGCCTTGGTCAGATTGAAATCAGCTGGTTTTTCTTTAGCATCGGTATCGTATTTTGGTTGATTTTGATGACGATTGTGATCAACCGCTTGGTCTTTCACGACGCCTTACCTGATCGGCTCAAGCCCACTCTTTTTATTCTGTTGGCGCCACCAGCGGTTGCTTTTGTATCCTATTTGTCACTAAACGGTGGACAGCTAGACGCGCTGGCACGGGTGCTTTATTACAGTGGACTTTTTTTAGCGCTATTGCTGACCACTAATGCCATCCGCTTTTTTAAACTGCCTTTCTTTGTTTCGGGTTGGGCCTACTCTTTTCCCGTAGCTGCCATTGGCATTGCTAGTTTTCGGCAGTTTGAAATGACAGGGCTAGATGCTTTTGTGTGGCTGGGTTGGCTATTTTTGATTGCCCTAACCGCCATCGTGGCCTACTTACTCTACAAAACCTCGCAAGGTCTATTAAGTGGTGAACTACTTATGCCTGAGTCGGCCTAAAAAATGAGTGACTCAAAGCGCTCGTCTTGTGGCAAGGGGTGCGTTATTTTTGGGGTATTGATCATTATGATCATCACGGTCACTTTGGTGTTTTACGAGGGTGCGCCAACTGGCGCAGACCTCTGCAAAATCTACGGCTAAACCGACTAGACCCACTCGTTAATCGTCCAATGCCACCACAGGCTCACCAAAACGGTTTGCACCCGGTGTGCCGGCAAACATAAACCACACCATTAAAACAAACGCACCGATGATCGTTGGCGTGAGCAATAACCACCAAGCCGTGTGATTCATGTCGTGCAGACGGCGAGCCCCGACACTGAGTGATGGCAATAAAACGGCCAGATAGTATAAGGAACTCACCGTGACCGCGGCTTGTTGCCCAAAAAATGACATCACCAATTGGTTCAGAAATATCGTGGACAAAAGCAAGAATAAGAAAAACCACCAGTACTCCGCACGCGAAGCACGGCCTTTGAACTGAGCGTACTTGGAAAAACAAGAAGCGACTGCTTCAAAAAAAGACATGCCAATTCCTTCAAGATTATTTTCGTAAGTTGGCACTAGATTAGCCGATGATTTTTTCAGCGGCAAGACGCGTCATCTCTTCATCTGAAAACCCCGCTTCCCGCAAAACCTCCTGTGTGTGCTGGCCCAAAACTGGTGGCGGTCGTTGTGACTGGCGTGCTTGATGATTGAACGTCACTGGTTGACTAATGTGTTTGACTTCACCGACAGTGGGATGAATAGTGCTTGATACGATGCCGCGTGCCAAGACATGTTCGTCTGACAGCGCTTGATCGAGTGTGTGAATAGGCGCCACAGGCACACCAGCTTGGCGCAGGCTACTGATCCAATCATCGGTGGTCTTGAGCAGCATAAATTCTTGCACCAAGGCATTGGTTTCATCGAAATGTGTCACCCGATCCGCATTGGTCGCGTACTTTGGCTCGGCAACATAGGCTTGCAAGCCCGCCACCTCACAAAACCGTTGCCACGCACGGTCGTTAGCCACACCCAACATCACTTGACCGTCTAAGGTTTTAAAAAGCTTATAAGGACACAGCGAAGGATGCGCTGATCCCATCGGCCCTGGCACCTTGCCACTGGCCCAATAGTTGTGCGCCAGATAAATCATAAAACCCATCGCGGTATCTAAAAGCGAGACCTCCACATACACGCCTTCGCCAGTGCGCTGCTGGTGCAGCAAGGCACCCAGAATACCGGTTGAGGCGTGTATGCCAGTGCCCAAATCCACTGGGGAAAAACTCACCCGAGCCAATTCACCATTGGGGTCACCCATGGTGCTAATCATGGCACTGAAGGCCTGCAGCATCACGTCATACCCAGGCTCTTTGCCCAAGGGGCCGTCGCGCCCATAACCCGAGATTTCACAATAGACCAGGCGTGGATTGATGGCACGCAGCGTTTCGTCATCGACTTTGAGCTTTTGCGCGGTGCCGGCACCATAGCCCTGAATCACCACGTCCGCCTGCTTAACCAAACGGTGCAAGACCGCTTGCCCGGCTTCTGTTTTTAGGTCTAATGCCAGACTGCGTTTGTTGTGATTGACCGACATAAAAGTCGCCGATTCACCACCCGTTTGAGGCAACCAAGCGCGCGTGTCATCACCTGTTCCTGGCGGTTCGACTTTAATGACATCAGCCCCCATGTCACCCAAATATTGGGCGCATAAAGGCCCAGCGAGCACTTTGCTCAAATCCAATACCCGAATACCTTTTAGTGGCTGCATACTATGTTTATCTCCGTTCAAACCTGTGGGTGTCAAGCCTGTGGTCGCTTACGTAACAAATAGCGTTGTTCGCCTTCCAACACCGTCTCTTGGCGTTGATTGGTGATCAACGATGCCATCGCCAAAACACCGGTGGTCCGTCCGGGAATCAACTCACTGACCGTCAAGCTCGGATAAAGCGTGTCACCCACAAACACAGGATTCACGAATCGGGAGCGCTGCTCGATAAACGCTTTGAGTGATTCCTCCACCATATGAGGAAACAATCCCGCGCCAGCTGCGCTTTGAATCAGCACCTGAAAACCGTGCGCCAACATCTGCGGCATGCCATGAGCACGGCAATACTCAACGTCGTAATGCACGGGATGATTGTCACCACTTGCCATTTGAAACGCCGCAAATAAGGCGTCGGTCATGGTGCGAGACGGGATATTGAACCGTTCACCGATGGTGAAATCTTCAAAGTAGCGCTGCGGGCACAGCGCGTGTGAATGATTACTCATGGAACCCCCTTGGCCGTCCTATATACATCGAGACAAGGTTACCAGTGCGCGGCACTTGGCATATTGGGGGATTCAGCTGACCGCTACTTCAGCGGCAGCACCTGGCCGGTAACCGCACCACCGTCCACCACAAACTCACTGCCGGTACTAAAGCTTGCCTCGGTAAACATGAATTTGACCATTCGCGCCACTTCATCTGGGTCACCAAATCGTGCAATCGGCTGGTTATCGACCACCTCATCGGGCATTTGCGCCGTCATGGGCGTGCGCACAGGTCCAGGATGGATAGACATCACACGGATGTGATCCGGCGCCAAATCCAAGGCGCTGGCTTTGGTTAACCCCCTAACGCCCCATTTGCTCGCCACATAACCGGCAAGCCCTGCATATCCCTGCAAACCAGCTGTTGACGAGGTGTTGACGATCACGCCTTGACCGACACGTCGCATCGACGGGATGACTGCTTGTATACCCAGGAAGACTCCAAACAGATTGATGTCCAACAGCCGGCGAAAGCTCTCCGGTGTGGTGTGATCAATCGCTTCAAACGCCACAACCCCAGCGTTGTTAAACAACGCATTAAGAGAACCAAAGTGCTTCTCTGCGCTGAGTACGGCTTGTTCCCAATGCTCGGCTTGAGTCACATCCAAATGCTGATATCGAACGCGAGACCCCAGGCTTGCGGCCAGCGCTTGGCCTTCATCATCTAAGACATCAGCAATCAGCACACCCGCGCCTTCACGCGCCAATAGCGTAGCAGTCGCTGCACCAATACCGCGTGCGCCACCCGTGATTAAGACATTGAGTTCAGAGGCGGCGAGCGGTTTGGTTGCCGTCGCAGCGTTGGCAGAATGTGGCGTGGATATTGTGGCCATTTCCATCTCCTTTGATTGACATCGAAGGTAGTCTCATGTCCAAAGTAGCACATCAAGGCAGGAGTAGGACAGGCTTGAGTAGAACGTTCGCCCGCTCACAGATACATCGGTCGACCCATCAGATGCACGCGGGCAATCGCCCGATCGTCACCCAACATCATCATGACAAATAACTGCTCAGGTAAAGAGCGGCAGTTCGCTATACGACGGGCTAAAAGCTCGGTCGACTGTTTGTCGTACACCACAAAATCTGCCTCCTTGCCCACAGAAAAATCACCGATGAAGTCCTCTAGGCCCAAGGCTTTGGCAGCACCTGCTGTGGCTAAGTAATAGAGCGTCTCAACACTAACCGACTGCCCTTTGAGCTGACAGACCTTGTAGGCCTCGCGCATCGTACCCAACATAGAAAAGCTGTCACCGCCACCCACATCCGTAGCCAAGCCCACTGTGATGTTGTTTTGGTGGGCTTTGTCTAAATCAAACAGCCCAGAGCCCAGAAACAAATTCGATGTCGGGCAAAATGCCAATGAAGTGTGAGTATTAGCCATGCACGCCCGATCGGCATCATCTAGCCAGATGCCATGCGCATAAGTGGTGCGTGGTCCGAGCAAACCATGGTCCTCATACACTTGTAAATAGCTACGCGCATTGGGGTGTAATTGTTTTACCCAGGCCACCTCGGCTTCGTTTTCTGCGACATGCGACTGCAGGTGTAGGTCCGACTGTGATTGGTATAGCTCGCCTGCAAGTTGTAACTGTGCTCGAGATGAAGTGGGCACAAATCGCGGTGTGACGCTATAACGAAGACGATCGCGACCATGCCAATGGGAGATCAACGCCAAACTCTCTTCAATGCCTTGCTCGGCGGTATCACGCAAATCGGCTGGCGCGTTTTGATCCATCAACACTTTTCCGGCATTCAAACGCATGCCAGCGGCTTGAGCCGCCTCAAATATCGCGTCGCAAGAGGCCGCATGAACACTGGCAAACACACTGGCACTGGTGGTGCCATTTCTCAATAACAGCCGTACAAAGGCATCGGCCACTGTCTTGGCATGCTCCGGATCAGCAAATTGCCGCTCCGCCTTAAAGGTGTAAGTATTTAACCAATCCAATAGCGAGCCACTCGGACTGGCAATGATATCGGTCTGAACATAGTGCGCATGGCTATCCACAAAGCCTGGCAGCACCCATTGACCTTGATAGTCATGACGAACATTTGCCGTTTCAAACTCGGTTTTAAACTCGGCATAAGGACCAATCGAATGAATACGTCCGTACTCAATCAACATCACGCCATCCGGTAGGTCGCGCAACGTGATTGACCCCGCATTAGCGGGGTCTTGCACAAAATCAATGAAGTGGGCACGCACTGCCGTGCGTCCCACTGAGCTTGTATTGACGTTCACCGATAGCGCTTAGTTAGGCAACTTAGAATTCACGCCTTTGACGTAATAGTTCATGGCGCCAAGCTCTTTGTCACTCATGGTTTGTCCCGCCGGCAGCACCTCTTTGCCGTCTTGTGTGACCACGGGTCCCGTAAATGGGTGGAACTCACCCTGTCGGATTTGTTCCTTAAGCGCTGAGACATTGTCTTGTGTGGCTTGTGGCACAACATCATTGATGGGCGCCAAATCAATGAAACCCTCTTTGATACCACCCCAAATCGATTCGGTCATGCCGTCTTTGTTCAACGCCTGCTGAGCCACTTTGGTGTAGAAATCACCCCAATGATGGGTGGTTGCCGTCAAATGGGCATTGGGCCCGTACTTAGACATGTCAGAGTGATAAGCCACTGCATAAACATCTTTCTCTTCAGCCGCTTGCACAACCGCGGTTGAATCGGTGTGATGAGTGACCACATCGGCACCTTGAGCAATCAAAGCCAACGTCGCTTCGCGTTCCTTGCCTGGGTCATACCAGCTGTTGACCCAAATCACGCGCACTTCAATGTCTGGGTTAACACTTTGCGCACCGAGTGTGAACGCGTTGATACCTTGCAGCACTTCAGGAATTGGAAATGCCGCGACGTAACCAAGCACATCACTTTCAGTCATGTCACCGGCTACCACTCCGGTCAAATAACGACCTTCGTAGAAACGCGCGTTGTAATTTGAAAAGTTAGGACCGCTTTTGTAGCCGGTGGCATGCATGAAACGCACATTGGGAAACTGTTTAGACACCCGCTCGGCATAATTCATATATCCAAAGCTGGTCGCAAACACCAAGTCGTTACCACTGGCGGCCATCTCACGGATCACGCGTTCCGCGTCAGCGCCTTCGGGAACACTCTCAACAAAAGCACTGTTGACCTTATCACCAAGGGCCTCTTCCATCGCTTGACGGCCTAGTTCATGTTGATAGGTCCAACCGGCATCACCAATTGGGCTGACATACACGAACCCAACCTCCAACGGCTCCTCTTGGGCCAGCGCCATTGGCGCATAGGCCGCAAAACTGAGCACACTGGCCGCTAAGCCAGTCTGAATCAAACGACGACGTGTCTTCATGTGTTTTCCTTAAGAAATGGTTTACCAAGGGAAGCCGGCGAGTTCAACCGAATCATCTTAACGTTTCGAGAGATCAACACCAGCACCACAATGGTTGCAATGTAAGGCAGGGCTGATAAAAATTGCGCCGGTATCTTGATTGGCAACCCTGCCGACTGAAAAAACAACTGTGAAATCAACACCAAACCGAATAAATAAGCACCTAGCAATACCCGCCAAGGGCGCCAAGTCGCAAACACCACCAAGGCCAAAGCAATCCAGCCTTTGCCGGCCACCAACCCTTCGGTCCATAAGGGCGTGTGAAATAGCGATAAAAAAGCACCACCCAAACCTGCCATGGCGCCGCCGAACAGCACGGCCAGGTAGCGCACCTTAACCACTGAAATCCCAATCGCATGTGCTGAAGCTGGCGATTCACCAACCGCTTTCACAATCAGGCCGCCTCTACTACGCGACAAGAACCAGACCAGACCCGCAAAAATGACCCAACTGCCATACACCATCCATTGCTGATCAAACAAGGCTTTACCTATCACTGGAATGTCTGACAGCAAAGGAATGGGTAACGTATCGATGGAGGGCAACGTCTTGGCCTCAAACGGCTTACCCAGAAAGGCGGCTAATCCCACCCCAAATATCGCGACTGCCAATCCTGTGGCCACTTGATTGGCCATCAAATGGATGGTGATGAAAGCAAAAATCAGGCTTAACAACATGCCTGCCAACATTCCTGCAACCAAGCCTGCTAGGGTCGACTCCGTTAGAAATGACAGGGCAAATGCCGCAGCCGCGCCGAACGACATCATGCCTTCGGCGCCAAGATTCAACATGCCTGATTTCTCACAGACCAGTTCGCCAATCGCCACAAGCACCAAAGGGGTGCCCGCCACAATCGTTGCAAACAAAATGGATGACAACAAATCCACGCTTAACAAGTCCTCAAGAGGTCACCACATTATTCGTTCGCCGACCCCAGCGTATGCGATAGGTAATCAATACGTCCGTGGCCAACAAGTAAAAAAGCAACAGTCCCTGAAACACCTTAGAAATTGACCCTGGCAAGCCCAGATACTGCTGGGCTTGCTCGCCGCCGATAAAAAACAGCGCCATAAGCAAAGAAGCAAGTCCAATGCCAACAGGGTGTAATCGACCCACAAAGGCCACAATAATTGCGGCAAATCCGTAACCGCTACCGACGCGATCGGTCAACTGGCCCATCGGGCCCGCCACTTCGGCCATACCAGCCAATCCTGCCGTGGCGCCACCAATCAATAAACCCAACCAAATCATTGCCTTAGCAGAAATACCGGCATAGCGGGCCGCATTAGCGGATTGACCCGCCACCCTCATCTTAAAGCCCAGATGGGTACGAAACACCAGCACGTAGACGGCCAGTAATACGGCTACCACGAAGCCCAACACCAGGTTCAAGCGGGTGCCTGGCACCAAAATGGGCAGCAACGCCTCGGGTTCAAACATGACGGTTTGAGGGAAATTAAAACCCATTGGATCCCGAATGGGGCCAAACACCAACCAAGAAACCAGTAGTTCAGCGACGTAAACCAACATCAGTGACACCAAGATTTCACTGGCATTAAAGCGGGTTTTTAGCCAGGCAGGAATGCTTGCCCAGGCCGCACCGCCCGCCATACCGGCCAAGACCATCAGCACTAAAGTCACAACGGGGTAAGGGCCCACGTACAGCGCGACTAATGTCGCCGCAATCGCGCCCGCAATAAATTGGCCTTCCGCACCAATATTCCAGACGCTGGCCCTAAAGCCGACGGACAAGCCTGCCGCGCACAACGCCAACGGCGTGGCCTTGAGCAACCACTCGGTTAGGCCATATTGGGTTTTTAACGGATTGATAAAAAATACTTCGAATCCTCGGATGGGATCCTTGCCAAGCACGGCAAATATCACCAAACCGGTAAGCACAGTCAACACAATGGCTAACAGAGGCGTTACCAATCGAATCCAAGGCTGGGCAGCCGCTCGCGGCTCGAGTCTTAACATCCTCGCGCCTCAATTATTAAGCGTAACTTGCGGCCAACCCTTAGTCGCATCGCGAACATAAAATTCATGACGCGTATGCTAGCACCGCTTGACGGTTTACTTAACAGTTTGTTACCGAAATATGAATTCAGTCTTGGCCAAACAGATCGCGCGTGTAGACTTTTTGTGACACGTCTGACAACTCGTCTGACATGCGATTGCTGATAATCAAATCAGCATCGCGTTTAAACGCTTCAAAATCTGTGTATACCGGCGAATTAAAGAATTCAGTGTCGGTCAGTGTTGGCTCAAAAATGATCATTTTGATGCCGCGCGCCTTGATCCGCTTCATGATGCCTTGGATACTCGACGAACGAAAGTTATCTGAGCCGGTTTTCATGATCAGTCGGTAAACCCCAACCACCTCAGGTTCGCGACCGATGATGTCAAATGCCACAAAATCCTTGCGCGTGGTGTTGGAGTCAACAATGGCTTGTATCAGGTTCTGCGGGACATCTTGATAATTGGCTAGCAGCTGGCGCGTGTCTTTAGGCAAACAATAGCCGCCATAGCCGAATGAGGGATTGTTGTAGTGCATACCAATACGCGGATCCAAACCCACCCCTTCAATGATTTGTCGGGTATTAAGGCCATGGCTAGCCGCATAAGAGTCGAGCTCGTTGAAGTACGACACTCTAAGAGCCAAGTACGTATTGGCAAACAACTTGATCGCCTCGGCCTCGGTTGAGTCCGTCAACAACACTGGCACCTCTTGCTTGATGGCTGCCTGTTGCAGGAGATCGGCAAACACCTGTGCCCGCTCTGATTGTTCGCCCACCACAATGCGCGACGGGTGCAGGTTGTCATGCAGCGCCCTGCCTTCGCGTAAAAACTCCGGTGAAAATATCAACCGGTCACACTCAAGCGCTTCGCGGGTGCGTGCGGTGTATCCCACCGGTACCGTTGACTTAATCACAAGCGTGGCATGTGAGTTGATAGCCATCACATCACGGATCACTGACTCAATCGATTCGGTATTGAAGTAGTTGGTGTCGGGATCGTAATTGGTGGGCGTGGCGATGATGACGTAGTCCGCGCCTTGATAAGCGTCCTCGGGACTTGATGTCGCCCGAAAATTCAGCGGCTGGTCCTTTAAAAAGGCCTCCAACTCCTCATCAATGATGGGCGACTCTTTACGATTGAGCATCGCCACTTTTTCTGGCAAGACATCCAATGCCACCACTTCATGGTGCTGCGACAACAGGATCCCGTTAGACAGACCCACATACCCCAACCCTGCAACCGCTATCTTCATCCTATCCTCTCATCTCATCATTCTGATGACACCAGTCAAACCCAATTGCTCCGGCTATGCATGTATCCAATCACACAAACCTGACCAACCCAGGACTCAAGCGGCAAGCCTTGGCCAGACCGGTCGTGATTCCACCTGCTTGGACTGATCCGATGCTTCACGTTTAATTAGCCCTAAGAATAACAGCGGTTTTTGACAATTAAGATTTCAACGCAGAAACGAAAGTCATGGGTAAATGTCGCGGGCAAATGTCATGGGCAAATAAAAAAGGAAATGAAAAAGGGGCTACAGCCTTTTGTGAGCTGTAACCCCTTTGAGTTCTTGGCGCGCCCGGCAGGATTCGAACCCACGACCCCTTGGTTCGTAGCCAAGTACTCTATCCAACTGAGCTACGGGCGCTAAAGAGACAAGATTGTATCAGCTTTTTTAAAACCAGGGCTACAGCGGCACCCCAGGTCCCACTAACCCGTGTTACGCAAACCGGCCGCAATGCCATTGATGGCAATGTGTATGCCGCGCTTGGCCCGCTCAGACGGCTGGCCCTTGGTTTGTCGCAAACGACGAATCAACTCCACTTGCAAATGATGCAAAGGATCGATGTAGGGGAACCGATGTTTGATGGAACGCGCCAACGAGGGGTTGCTCATCAACAGTGTCTTATTCCCTGTGATTGAGGTCAGCGCTTGGCGGGTTAGCTGCCACTGGGCTTCAAGCTCACCGAACACCTTGTCGCGCACTCGCTTGTCGTTGACTAAGCTGGCGTACCTAGAGGCTAACGCCAGATCACTTTTGGCCATGACCATGTCAATATTCGAGATCAATGCTTTGAAGAACGGCCATTCTAGGTACATGCGCTGCAATAAAGCCAACGCGTCACGCTTTTTCAAACCAGCTGGTGGCTCATTTAAAAACGCGTTTACGGCCGCCCCAAATCCCAACCATCCGGGCAAGGTCAACCGGCATTGACCCCAGCTAAAGCCCCAAGGAATGGCGCGTAGATCTTCTATCCGAGGTTTGGTTGAACCCCCCTTGGGACGGGCTGCTGGCCGCGAACCGATATTGAGTTGCGCAATCTCACCAATAGGCGTGGACTCAAAGAAATACGGCGCAAATGCTGCCGTGTCGTACACCAAACCACGATAGGCCGCGAAGCTCTCATCAGACAATCGCTGTGCCGTCTGCAGAAACACCTCCGGCGTTGCCTGCGTGTCTTCAAGTAGTGTTGACTCGAGCGTAGCGGCCACCAAGGTTTCCAAGTTACGACGACCAATTTCAGGATTGGCATATTTAGAACCAATCACTTCGCCTTGCTCGGTCAGTCGAATTTGCCCCCGGACGGTACCTGGTGGTTGGGCCAAGATCGCCTCATAGCTCGGGCCACCCCCGCGACCAACCGTCCCGCCTCGGCCATGAAACAAGCGCATGATCGGTCTTTGTGTTTTATGCACCGATTCGAACACTTCAACCAGCGCACGCTCTGCCCGGTAGAGCTCCCAAGTACTTGTAAAGATGCCACCATCTTTATTGCTGTCTGAGTAACCCAGCATAATCTCTTGCTCACCACCGCTACGCTTGATTAAGCCCAACAAGCCCGGCACGGCAAACAGGTCACGCATA
>JAWOGG010000107.1:0-5239 GCA_046497085.1 Orrella sp. | reverse complement strand
ATGACTTGGGGTGAGTTAAACCGTGGCGTTGAACGCATGCCAGCATCAAAACGTCGCTCCGAATTAACGCAATGGCTTGACCAACTCGTGACCGGATTCGAAGACCGTGTTCTAGCGTTTGACCAAACCGTGGCTCGAGCCTGGTCGCAGATGACGGTACAAGCTGAAGCCAACGGCAAACCCATGGCAGCATTTGACTCGATCATTGCTGCGACTGCTCGTGCGAACGACTGCAAACTGGTGACGCGCAATGTTCAGGATTTTGCGCTGGCCGGTGTTGAGATCGTTAATCCTTGGTTGAGCTGATCGCTCACGGCTACCCTTCCCTCTAGACCCCTTGCGCCATTGCCTCATCATCGGGTGTGACTAGCGCTTTGATTCACTACTGCCTGCCTGTTATTGACCGAAGGGGCATTTCTCTTGCGTTGACAGCGCACCGCCAACTGTAGCAGCACCACAAGCGCGATAATTTCTTAATCATGAATCCTGTATTCTTATCAAAATACCCATAAAACATCCAACAATCTCATCAATACGATAAGATAATAACAATTTCTAATCATTAATTGATAGAATAATGATTAGATTAGGGTTCTCGCTCGTGCTTAAGTAAAACGATGTGAAACGCATAAGGACTCAGTTTCCATGACCGCATCATCTTTGTCGTCTCGCCATGAGGCCGTGCTTGCCCTGGTACTTGCCGCAAGTTCATCCGTGCAGCCAGGCACCCTCGAAAAAAGCGCTCAGATTCCCCGGCCGTCCCTTAACCGGATATTGAAAGACCTCCTCACCGCTGGATTAATTGCGAAGCAAGGCATGGGCCGAGCCACCC
Source organism: Orrella sp. (assembly GCA_046497085.1). Classification (GTDB taxonomy): domain Bacteria; phylum Pseudomonadota; class Gammaproteobacteria; order Burkholderiales; family Burkholderiaceae_B; genus Algicoccus. Next base: position 4,407 of record JAWOGG010000107.1, on the reverse strand, counting down.
GGTACACCGGCTTAAACCCAACCAAGGCTGCAACCCAAACCCTACCTCGCGGACTAGCCCCGCCAGCCGAGCCTGGGCTGATGGTTTGGTCAGCCTCTGCCCGATCCCTCATTGAATCGCTGCGCATGCCGCTTGGGGCTCGAACACCAGTCGGATATGAGAGTCGTTTTGTGGGGGACTACATACCCAACCAATCGGGTCTGCTGCCACCTCAGCTGGCGGTGGACTTATTTAATGCCGGTCGCAGCAAAGACCAACAGCCCGCTGGAACCTATGCCCGTGAAGTTTTGCAGCAACTACTCATCGACTTGTCGTGGTCATCATCACGTCTTGAGGGTAATAGCAAAAGCCTAATCGACACCAAGGCGTTGTTTAATCTGGCTGAGCATGCAGGCCCTATCGATGAAGACACAGTCATGCTGCTAAATCACAAGAGCGCGATCGAATTCATGGTCGACGCCGTACCGACTGACGGCATCACGACCGCTGCGGTCATCGACGTTCAGGCTCTACTGATGCGAGACCTTCTGAGGGACTCCAGAGACATTGGTAGCATCCGCCGGCGTGTGGTAAACATTGATGGCTCTGTCTATAGCCCGAGTAACATCCCCATGCTTCTTGAGCAAACACTGCACTTAATCGTGGACAAAGCTCGCCACATCCGAAACCCGGTCGAAGCTGCATTCTTCCTTTGGATCAACGTGGCCTACCTGCAGCCCTTTGCCGATGGCAATAAGCGCACCAGTCGTTTGTGCGCCAACATGCCACTCATGCTTTACAACTGCGCACCTTTATCCTTTTTAGATGTCGATCGTACCGATTATGCGACAGCCATGCTTGGCGTTTACGAGCAACGCAATGTCAGCGCAGCAGTCGAACTATTTGAATCCATCTACCGTCGTTCAATTCAAAAATACAGCGTATTGCGAGCTTCACTTGGCGTACCTGATCCCATTCGAGCGCGTTACCGAACAACACTCAATGAGCTCATGACGTTCGTCGTGAGTCGCAGCCAAACGCTCGAAGATGCATTTTTGAATGTCACTGTCGAGACCGCTGACTTAACGGCATTGCGCACCATCGCCAACACCGAACTAGACCACCTCGAGCAATACAACTGTGCGCGCTACAACCTCGCACGTGCCGTGACACAAAAATGGATTGATGCGGGACGACCGCGTTAATGAACGTATCAAATCACCAACGCTTGTGAAATGCCTACAGCAATCAACATGATGTCGCTAAATCTGCCTGCTTCAATCCGCACAGCACGCTCACGGACTTCGGGGGAAAAGGTATTTTGTTTTTTCATGGCACTATTCTCTCAGGCAATAATGCCTCCTCATAACCCGGGGCGATTCACCTCCCAAGGGTTGATGACGTTCAGCTCGGCAGCCTCAAAAGGGCTGGTGTCACGGGTGGCAACGGCGAAGCCGTTGGCGAGGGCAATGGCTGCGATGAAAGCATCAGCCGTTTCAACGGCCAAGCCAGCAGCGCGGGACTTGGCCAGCAGCTCGGCATAAGCCTTTGTGCAAGCCATATCGAACGGCAACACCCGGTTTGCGAACATCGGTAGCAGGCGTTTTTCCAAGTTCTCATGCAGGCTGTCACGCCGTTTTCCTACCGGCATCAGCGCGATACCCGCTCGCAGCTCGGCTACCGTAATCGTAGAAAGGTAAAGCGTTTCGAGCGCTTGTGCGTCGATCCATTCAAGGACACGGGCATTGGGTTCCCAGCGCTGCGGCTCAGAAATCACGTTCGTGTCGAGCAGAATCATTCTAAGCTCACCGCACGTGCCGCAGACTTAATGCGCGCACGCTCAAACAAGGCATGTTCTTCATCGGTCAGTCCGCCAACCTCGCGGGCGATAGAAGCCAGGAGCGAGCCAAGTTTCACGCGCCCCTCAGGCTTAGCTGCCCGCTCCAAGATGTCGCGAATTTCCGCCTCGGTGCTGCGGCCATGATGGGCGGCTTGGATTCGGATGGCCCGATGCACCTCATCAGGCAGGTTTCTTACATTCACGTTTGCCATTTGATATATATCCATAAATAAAAATCAATGATACCATTTTATATTGATGACACCAAAGTGTAAGCTTTTTAAATTCAATAAGCCGTTGCTTCGAAATTTTTGCATCTATTACTTAAACTTGACGGTCTCAATCAGTGAAATAAACAAGACCTTAAAGCACACCCTGTCACGGAATGACCAACAAAGCCTTGATTTTTGCGCGCACATGAACCATCACCACGTTCGGCGCGGAACCCTTTTTCTTCGCATGGCGTACTTTCCAATCGAGTGATTGGACTTGATCCGAAAGCATTGCGCTTGCAACACCGTCGACGTCGGTGACTACTTCGAAAGGGTGCCCCTTGATCTGGGTGCTCATCGGGCAGCAAACCATCAATCCTGTCTTTGCGTTGTAGCTCATAGGACTAACAACCAGCGCCGGACGACGCCCGGCCTGTTCATGCCCAGCCTGGGGGTCGAACTCCAGCCAGACGACATCACCAGCATCAGGTGTCAGTGATCAGCTTATGAAGCCACCCCCTGATCGAAAATATAGCGCCAAACAGTGATCGAAATTACGACGCCATTCTGTGATCGAATTATTGGCGCCAGTTCATCTTGCCCCAGTCGGGGTTGATGAGGGGTTCATCGACGGGCGGCTGGGTACAGTTGGGTATTCCGGAGCAACGTGACCGGTCATTCTGGCCTATCGTGACCGCCTATACCGCTGTATCGTGACCAGCGATTCCAGTCTATCGTGACCGTTTTTCAACCTCGACTGGAACGGTCGGTCACGATACCGGCACGGCGTCGTACCTTAGCCGGCCACCGCAACATGGCGACCACGCAGCGTTACATCGATCTGCGCCCGGGTGTGTTACGTAACGCGGTTGAGTTGGTCTGGTGCATGGGCAGTCGATAGCCCGGATCAATTGCCTGAAAGCGCCTCCAGCTCAAATTGATTTCCGTTGTCGCCAAAAAGGCAGTGAAGCCTAGGTTCCATTAGGGAACCTTTTCTGCTAAAATGAACCCTTACAAAGGAGTTCAAAATGTCTATCAATGTCAAATTGTCTAATGACTTGGTCGAAACCGCCAAGCGCTATGGCACGATTGAGCACCGTTCGGTGCCCAAGCAGATCGAATACTGGTCACAAATCGGCAAAATCGCTGCAGAAAACCCTGATTTGCCGTTTAGTGTTATCCGCGATATCTTGATCGCTGACCAGGAAGAGCCTGTGGGTGAGTACCCGTTCAACTGATGCAAATCCTTATCACTCCGACTTTCGAGCGCGCCGTCAAGAAACTACACAAGCAACAAAAGATCGCGCTGGACGAGGCTGTCAGAACCATCATCAGCACACCTGAAGCCGGCGAAACCAAAGTTGGCGATCTGGCCGGTGTGCAGGTTTACAAATTTCGAACGGGTAACCTGCTTTGCTTGATCGCCTACCGAGTGTTAGACGAGAGCACACTCAAATTGTTGATGGTGGGACCGCATGAAAATTTTTACCGTGATCTCAAACGCACAGACCCCTAATTAGGCACCCAAGTTTTGGTAGTAGATTGGGCCGACAACTGCAGGGCTAGAGCCGGATTTATTGGCGACGACTCTGGCTGATGATGATCTAACTTCTGCCCGTTATTCCATGGTGTGCTATGAAATAACGGCACGTAAACAGCCTGCCGGAAAGCATCTGTACACCGCTACGCGAGGCAAGGCGAGCTAACTTGCCACCCCAATTAGGTGGGTCAGGTTGAAGGGGGCTGAGTTACTAGGCATGGTTACAGGGGCGTGGTTGTGGGGGTGCGGCTTCACAGACCTGACGCACTGAGCCGACCAAGCTACACCTCATCGATCGAGTTCGGGCTCAGCTTCTGGCCCAAGCTCAGTGCGCTTCCAATATGCACCTTGACTGTCTTGTGCATGTGCGCAACAATAATGACTAGACAGACTAGTTGGAATTGATATCATGCACACTTGGCAACTACAAATGGCAAAAAGCCGCTTTAGCGAGGTGGTTGAGCGAACGATCAAAGAGGGCCCACAACTCGTCACTCGGCGAGGCCAAGAGGCCGTGGTCATGGTTTCCGCTGCCGAATACCGTCGTTTGAGTGGGCAGACCCCACACCTGATGGATTGTCTACTCAATGCGCCTCAGGGTGAACCACTGACCATCGAACGGTCACACGAGGCCATTCGGGGTATTGATCTGTGAGGTACTTGCTAGACACCTGCGTACTGTCTGAACTGGTAAAGACCAAGCGCGACACCCATGTTGTTGACTGGTTTGAGAAACGCAAACCGCATGAGCTTTACACCAGCGCCATGACTTGGGGTGAGTTAAACCGTGGCGTTGAACGCATGCCAGCATCAAAACGTCGCTCCGAATTAACGCA
>JAWOGG010000102.1:0-18906 GCA_046497085.1 Orrella sp. | reverse complement strand
TGGGGAAAAGAGGGCAGATTAGGGGTTTGGCTCGTGACCAGTCAGCAGGGATTGTCAGCGATCCAAGCCCAGTGGTCGGCGCACCAACTAGATCCTTGGCGACCAGAGGGCGCTGTGGTGATACATCCAAGACTGAAGGCGCCCGTGCAAGCCTGGCTAGGGAAAGGGCCGGTGCTCGTGACACAGGCCAACGACAAGGCGATAATCGAGGTGATAACTGGCGGTTTTACTTCTGGGCCATTCCGGCCGTTTTCTTAGGCATACGCAGTCACAGTTCGCCGTTTTTAAGCTTCAACGACTACAATACGCGACATGAGTGAAGAAAAAAAACCTGAGACATCGCCAGAGCTGGACAAACGTCCCGCCAAGACCTCTGACCGCAAAGGCAATGCGGCGCCTAGCGCTGATCAGCCAGTCGACGCATTACGTCAACCCAAAACTGCAACCAATGGTGCGTCAAATAAAGTGGGTTCAGACCTAAAAAAGACCGGTCGTGCGGTGCCATCCCGTGCCATCGCAGTCGGTGCGTTGTTGGTTGTGGTGATTGGTGGATTGTCAGCCATGGTGTGGTGGCAGCACCAACGCTTTGAAGGCGTGGCTCGCGAAGTCGCAGATCGCCTGCAAAAAAGCGACGAGCGCATGGCTTCAATTGAGAAGCAGGCCTCCCAAGCCCTTTCACTGGCACGTTCACAAACCAAGACGCTCGAACAGACCACACAACGCCTAAGCAGGGTGAGCCATGAGTTGGCCTCGCTTGAACAAGATTGGCAATCAACAACCATGGGTCTGGATCAAAAGTTATTGGTTAATGATCTCAGGCGATTGTTAACAATGGCCAATCAGCAGTTAACGCTGATGGGTAACGTGAGCAGTGCAATTTCTATCCTTGAGTCGATGAGAACCATGCTGCAAGCACAGGAAACCCCATCACTTGACGGACTGGCGCAAGCAGTTAACACAGACTTGGCGCTATTGAGAGAAGTGCCGCTGGTGGATCCAGCAGCGATTGCTATGCAACTCGACAGCTTGATTGTGTTGTCAGACAAAGCACCTTTGCTCGTGCCGGATCGGGTTCAACCGACAATCACCGAGCCTCTTGCTGAGCCTGCGACGGCGTCTACCAAAGAGGAAGCCGAGTTGGCTGATACTGCCTCATCGCAAGCAAGTGGCGATCTGCCCTGGTGGCAACAATTGCCTGATCAGGCGCAAGCGTTAGCCGGCCAAGCGTCGCGAGTGGTTGTGGATGAGTTTGCAGCCATGGTTAGTGTGCGTCGTGCCAATGATCCCCAAGCCCTATTGTTGTCAGAAGAACAAGCCATGGCGCTGCGATCTAACGTGCGGTCCATGCTGTTGAGCGCGCAATTGGCACTATTGACGAGGCAATCTGATATTTGGCGCTCTGAATTAAGTGAAGTGGCGTCTTTACTGAACACTCGCTACGACACCGAATCGCTTGACACCAAAGCAGCTTTGCATCTTACTGAAGAGTTGTTAGCCACGCCCGTATCAGTGTCATTACCGACATTGACCGATAGTTTGAGTGCGCTGGAACTGGTTGATCGATCGATATCCACGCCTGCGGCCCCAGAAGGTAACTAATATGCGTCGACTGTTTTGGATAGTGTTGCTGATCGTATTGGCTGTGGCTGTCGCCCTGATGATTCATTGGTTTCCCGGTAATGTGCTTGTGGTGGTCGATCAGTGGCGCGTCCAAGTCTCATTGTCGTTTGCGATATTGGCTGTCTTGGCGCTGTTTGTTGCCACCTATGCTTTCATCCGATTGCTGACTTGGTTGGTAGATTTACCCACACGTTATCGGGGCTGGCGAGGTCAACGCGCCGAACAACGAGACCAGACTCGTTTAGAACAAGGTTGGACGGCATTACTTGAGGGACGCTATGCGTTCGCAGAAAAAATCCTGACACAAGTTTCGACTGAGTCGACCGCTTGGCGCAGACAGGTGCTGGCTGATTTAAGTGCCGCTAGAGCTGCCCATGAAACGGGAGCCTATGGTCGCCGTGATGCCTTCATCAAACAGGCACAAACCCTAGTGGCACAACACGATAGGCAATCTAATTTAAAGACTGCTGTGGCTGTTGTGGCCGCGGATCTCTTGCTCGCTCAAGGCAATTCTGACAAGGCACTGTCGATATTAACAACCGCGGGTATTCAGGACAGTAAAGACGTGCATACGCTGCGGTTGTTGTTACGCACGCATCAACAGTTGCATCACCACGACAAAGTGCTTGAATTGGCTCGACTTCTAGGGAAGAAAGAGGCGATTTCGACTGATCAAGCAAAGGCATTAATCGAAACGGCAGCCGCTTGTCAGCTCAAATCTCTGTCCAAAGAGGAGCAGCAAGAAGCGTTTTGGAAATCTTTGCGCGCCGATGAAAAGGTATTGGTCGATGTGGCACTTGCGGGTGCGGCGGCGTTTCAAGCACAAGGTAAACATAAAGAGGCTTCAAAAATTTTAGAGGCAGCAATCAAGCACAGTTTTGATGCCCGTTTGCTTAATGCCTACGCCCGAGCCGAGCCTGACCAAGTCACACCTCGCTTACAACATGCTGAACGTTGGCTAGCCGAACGTGACAGTGATCCAGACTTATTGGCTTCTCTAGGTGCCTTGTGCCTAGCCGCACAAATGTGGGGTCAAGCCCAGCGTTATCTTGAAAAGAGCGCACGTCTTCGTGGTGACGCGCGGGTGCACGCGTTGCTAGGAAGCTTGTTTGATCGGCTTGGTCAACCAGATAGGGCCGCGAGTCATTGGCGTTTGGCAACAGCAGTCAGTGCCGCTCTGCCCACGTTGGCTCAAGATGCGTTGTTACCTGCAGCCGACGTGCATGCAGATCCAGCCTACCTGCATGCCGAATCATTTGTGGACGATTTAATAACTCCAAGTCATGAAACCGCCGGCACAGACAGTCTTTCACCAACCGTAAAGCCTGGTGAACAAGTCGCGCAGGTGCCTAAGCAAGAGTATGACGAGTTTTTTGATAGTGCTCCCATTCCCATTGATACTTATGCGTCTACTGAGCATACGTCTTCGGAGCAAACGCCTAAGACATCTGATGCCTCTCGCACATCGAGGGATAATAGGTAAGGTTGCATCAAGCAGAAAAGCTTGGTTGTTGATTAGCTGACTGGCTGGTTGAGTCAGTTGCTAATCTGTTGAGTGGGGCGGTTGGGTGAAACAGAAACTCACCACAACCTGCCCAATCTCTCTTTTGCAGGCGTCTTTTATTTGTATTGTGCGATGCCGCTCACGATCTCTTGACGGGCAGCTTCAGGTCCTTGCCAACCCTCGACTTTGACCCATTTGCCTTTTTCCAAGTCTTTGTAGTGCTCAAAGAAGTGCTCGATCGACTTGAGGATCATTTCGTGAACGTCTTCAGGTTTCTCTATGTGACTGTAGATGGGCAGAATTTTGGTGGTAGGCACAGCAAGGACCTTGCCATCCTGGCCCGCTTCGTCACTCATGTTCAGAATGCCTATGGCACGACAGGGAACAACGACACCTGGCATTAGTGCAAAAGGCGTCATGACCAGCACATCAACAGGGTCACCGTCACCAGCAATCGTCTGTGGCACATAGCCGTAGTTGGTGGGGTAATGCATGGCAGTCGTCATGAAACGATCCACAAAAACAGCGCCCGTTTCCTTATCGACTTCGTATTTGATGGGATCGGCGTTCATGGGAATTTCAATGATGACATTGAACACATCGGGCGCTTGATCGCCGGGGGTGACGTTATCGAGAGACATCTAGACCTACCAAAAAAAGTTGAAAATAAACAGGTTGCGCATGCGGTAAACACTGATGAGTGTGGTCACTGCCATGACACGCGTGGTATTTTAGCCCCACGCATTCAACCTGTCAGCGGGATTGAGAATAACGCTTTTGTCTGACGCAAAACTTAACTGCATTCATTTTGCGGTTTCGGCTCGGCGATAGACGTCGCTGTCCGATAGAATATGCTCAAAAATGTCGACTTTTATTCCATTGGGAGAATTCGCTATGCCCGAATATGTGTTTACGCCGCCAGAGGTGATCGGTCTACCCGTTGTCGGTAGTCAAGCCAAGTTTCCTGTGCGTCATGTTTATTGTGTCGGGCGTAATTACGTTGAGCATGCGAAAGAAATGGGGTTCTCCGGTCGTGAAGAGCCTTTTTTCTTCTCAAAACCCGCTGATGCCCTTGTTGTGGTGCCTGTTGGCAGCCAGGGGGAAATACATTACCCGTCCAAGACCAATAACTTGCACTATGAAATGGAGTTGGTGGTTGCTTTGGGTAAAGGCGGTCGTGATATTTCAGTAGAAAATGCCAATGATCACATCTTTGGCTATGCTCTTGGTCTAGACATGACACGCCGCGATTTACAGGGGGTCTGTAAAAAGCAAGGCCGTCCTTGGGAGGTCGGTAAGGCATTTGATGAGTCTGGCCCAATTGGTCCTATTCATCCGATTTCGCAAACGGGTGTTTTAGAAAAAGGCGCGATCGCCTTATCAGTCAACGGTGAAACCAAACAAAGCAGCGATCTTGATAAATTGATTTGGAGTATTCCAGAGAGCATTGCGTTTCTCTCCGGATTGTTCGAGTTAAAAGCGGGTGACTTGATTTTTACCGGGACGCCAGAAGGGGTGGGTGCTGTGGTAGCTGGTGACCGGATGTTGGGAACCTTCGAAGGCCTAGGTGAGTTAGACGTTCTCGTCGTTTGAAGGTCTCAGGCCTCAGGCCGCTTTGCCAATGTTATGCACGTGCTCTGGCGCGGGATGATTTGTCAGCCGGTGGCCCGCTTTAACTATTTGACTAGGGATGTCATGTTGTACCAATGCTGGTAAGCGGGCTGCTGTTGCCAGCAACTTGTCTAAATTAATACCGGTATCAAACCCTTCTAGCTCGAGCATGTGGACTACTTCTTCTGTGCATGCATTACCACTGGCACCCGGTGCATATGGACAGCCACCTAAGCCACCAAGTGACGCGTCAAATCTATCAATACCGGCGTCAATGGCTGCAAGCACGTTGGACTGGGCGAGTCCTCGCGTATTGTGAAAATGCAAAGTGAAAGTCACTTCAGGAAAGCTGGCTTTTGCCATTCTAGAGATATGTCTAACTTGTGATGGGTAGGCCATGCCGGTCGTATCGCAAAGCGTCATGCGTTTGACGTTTTGACGGGCAAAATGCTCGATCAAACGCAACACCTCTGACTCGGCCACATTGCCTTCCATCGGGCAACCAAATACGGTAGAGAGAGAAACGTTCACGGCCACTGGGGTATCCGCCAAGGTTTCTATGATTTGGCTGAGTTGCGTCGCGGACTGATCGCGGCTCATGCGTAAATTTGCCCGGTTATGAGTCTCACTGGCCGACATCACGAGATTCGCCTCATCGATACCACAACCCAATGCGCGTTCAGCACCCCGCACGTTAGGAATCAACACGGTGTATTCCACACCGGGCTTGCGAGTGATTCGATGCATCACTTCCTCGGCGTCACGCAAGGCGGGGATTGCCTTGGGGGATGTAAAAGAAGTGGCTTCTATTTTGGCGAATCCACAGTCACTTAAGGCATCAATGATGGCAATCTTGTCATCAGTTTCAATGAAAACTTTCTCGTTCTGAAAACCGTCACGTGGTGCCACGTCATGCATGTAAATACGAGTTTTACTCATGTGGGTCTCGTCTCTAATTTGTTTTAATAAGCTGGCACTGTCGGCGCGTGAGCGTAAGAATCACGCAAGCAAGCCGAAGCCAAACAATTATTTTACGGGTTTTCCCGAATTTATGTGATGAATGATGCTTTTTAGAGAATGCCGCGCTCACGCCACTTCTTGCGCGTGGCTTCGTCAATCCCAAGGTCTTGCAGGATTTCGTCGGTATGTTCGCCTAGCGTTGGCGCCAGACGATCGACCTCACCAGGCGTTCTTGACAGTTTGGGCACAATGCCCGGGACATCAACCGATGAGCCATCGGGCAGGGTGGTCTGAAGAATCATGTCACGGGCACGATAGTGGGGATCGTCAGCAATATCGGCAGCATCGTAGCTCTTGCCGACAGGCACACCGACCCCATTCATCGCATCTAGCACGTCATCGAGTGAGCGGGTACTCGTCCAGTCACTAATGGCTTGATCCAGCATTTCAGCTTGCGCTGCGCGACCTTGATTGTCAGATAGTGCGGGGTTGCTTGCCAAGTCTTCGCGCCCGATCAGCGTCATGAGTCGTTTGAAGATGCTGTCACCATTGCCAGCAATCAGGGCGTATTTACCGTCTAAGCATGGGTAGGCGTTGGTTGGTGCAATGCCCGGCATACTCGCACCAGAGGGTTGTCGTATCGCGCCGAATTTTGAGAATTCCGGCAACAGGCTTTCCATCATATTAAAAACAGACTCGTAAAGGGCCACATCGACCTCTTGTCCGAGACCATTTTGCTGCTCACGGTGACGCAAAGCCATCAAAACGCCAATGACGCCGTGTAAACCTGAAAGGGTGTCACCAATCGAAACGCCGACTCTGACAGGCGGTCGACCAGCTTCGCCGCTTAAGTATCGTAATCCACCCATGGCCTCGCCGATCACGCCAAACCCTGGCCTGTCACGATAGGGGCCCGTTTGCCCGTAGCCGGATACCCGCAACATAATCAGTTTAGGGTTGATGGCGTGCAACGCATCAAATCCAAGGCCCCACTTTTCCATGGCGCCTGGCCTAAAATTTTCTATCAGAATATCGGCATCGGCAATCAGCTGCCGCACAACATCTTGGCCTTCAGGTTGACGCAAATCCAATGTTATTGAGCGTTTGTTGCGAGCGTGAGCTGCCCACCAGACGGAGGTGCCTTCGTGGACGTAACGCCATTTGCGTAAGGGGTCACCGGCGGGAGGTTCAACCTTGATGACATCAGCGCCAAACTCAGCCATGATTTTGGAGGCAAACGGTCCGGCAATCAGCTGACCCAGCTCAATGATCTTCAGACCGGCTAAGGGCCGCATACCCCCAGTGGCATTGTCTGAGGGGGAAGGGGTCGAACGATGTTCAGAAGCGGGTAAATTTTTATCGTTTTGTGTCGTCATGGTTCAGCAGGTTTGGGGGCATCAACGGGATCAACATGCGCCAGCAGATCAAGTACGCGGTGGCGGCGCATGACAGTGTCGCGGGCAGCAACCGCAATATCATGTCCTTGTTCAACAGATAGGGTGCGGTCAACTTCAATGTGCGCATCAACCAACACCATGTCACCCATTTTGCGGGTACGAATGTCGTGCACGCCGAGTACACCTGGCGTCTCGTTCAATGTTTGAGTGATCTCTTGCAGTTCTTTTTCATCAATTCCGCGATCCATCAGGTCATTAAAGGACTCGAAACCAAACTGCCAACCCATCCGTGCAATCATCAGACCCACAATCAATGCGGCAATTGGATCAAGAATCTTGTATCCCAATAAATGTCCCAGGATACCAATTGCAACAACCAGTGACGAGGCGGCATCTGAGCGCGCATGCCAGGCATTTGCCACCAACATACTGGATTTCACACGTTTGGCAGCCGACAACATGTATCTAAACAGTCCTTCTTTGGTAAAAAGGGTCAAGATAGCGATCGCTAGGGCAACCGGTGCAACATCTGGAATGGCCTCTGGATTCATGATTCGCTCAACCGACATCCACACCATGCCGCCACCCACCGACATCAAAATAACCCCTAAAAAAAGCGAGGCAGCGGTTTCAAATCTTTGGTGGCCGTAGGGGTGGTCGTCGTCAGGATCTTTTTGACTGTGGTGGTTCGCGATCAATACGACAAAGTCCGACAGCAGATCTGATAAAGAATGAATACCATCTGCGATCAGTGCTTGTGAACGAGCAAAATAGCCAATAAGTATCTGTAGCGTTGACAGCACTATATTGACGGCCACGCTGACCAAGGTGGTGCGCTTGGCTACTGAACCACGTTCGGCTGCGCTGTATTTTTGAGCGCTACCGGCTGTTTCATGTTCATGGTCATGAGTATGCTCGGGCGCGTGGTGGTGATGTTTTAAACCCATTTGATCACTTTTAAATATTCTTCTTTTAGCCTGTTACAGCCTCTAACTAACGTAGTGTAGCGTCAGCCAGTTTGAGTCCAAATGCCACAAACAAACCACCAACCGCACCGCTCGCTAAGGCGTTAACACGCGGGTGGGCTTGTATCTTACTGGCTAAACGGGCACCACCAAAAATTAGACTAGATAGATACATTAGACTGCAAATTTGCACCACCACGCCTAATAATAGAAATGTTAGAGCCGGATATGCATAACTAGGATCCACGAACTGCACGAAGAAAGAAATAAAGAAAAAAATCGCTTTGGGATTTAAGAGACTGATGATCAAAGCCGAACGAAATGGCGTGCGTCTTTTGGCTCGACTACTGTTGCTGCTCGTTGTGTGCGCCGTGGCGGCCGTGGCCGTGGGTTTGTGCCAATGCTGCCACGCCTGTCGTATTAGCCCCCAGCCCACCCACGCCAAATAAGCGGCCCCCGCGTATTTGAGCACCAAGAAAAGCGTAGGATTGGCATACAACACAGAAGCAGCCCCAGTAGCTGCCAACAGCATCAAAACCATATCCCCGACGAAAACGCCAGCTGCGGCTTGGTAGCCTGCTTTTATGCCATTAATAGTGGCCGTGGTCAAAACAAAAACAGAATTAGGACCTGGCAGGAGAACCACAAAAATGGTGCCCAGAATAAATGTCAGTAAGTCAGTGATTCCGTACAAGATCGTGATTTCCGCTTAGGTCGTATATGTCACTTGGGTCGTTATTCATGCTCGTGAGACCCGTCTCTGCCGTTGACGGCACTTTTTTTGATTGCCAGCATGGACAATCATCGCGCTCATTTTAGTCCCACCAAGCCAAAATGGCGTGCGACCTTGACGCAAGCGCCAAGCCTGGCCGATGATGCATGACTGAGTTCACTACAAATAGAGGGCGTACCGCCATATGAAAGCCGTTTTTCTTGATGCCAGTCCTACACTTGCTAGCGTGACCGATCGGTTGCGCCAAGATAGCGACATGCCGATCTCTGTCAATCCAAACCCAGACATTACGCCACCAGAGATACCTAAGGTGGTCGGAGATGCTGATGTGGTTTGGATCGATCACACCGCCTTACCTACCGACATCGCTAAGCAGTGTCCTAACCTTAAGCACGTGATTTTCTTAGGCACGGGTGCGCGTTCTTACATGAGCCCGGAGGAATTGGCCGGTATCGGCATCGAGGTTCACATCATCAAAGGCTATGGAGACACAGCGGTTGCCGAATGTGCTTTCGGACTCATGTGGGCAGCCGCAAAAGGGTTTGCAGGCATGGACCGAGGCATGAGAGCAGGCGGTTGGCCTCGCACCGATGGCCTGCAACTGTCAGGCAAAACCCTAGGTCTCGTCGGTTTTGGGGGAATTGGCGCTGAAATGGCGCGATTGGGCCTAGGCGCTGGTATGCGAGTCATCGCTTGGAATCGATCACCCAAAAGCCACCCTGGGGTTGAGTTTATGTCCATCGAAGAGGTGCTAGCGCAAAGCCACGTGGTGTCGATGCACCTCTTGTTAAATGATGAAACGCGCGGCTTTTTATCAAAAGACCGTATTGCTGGCATGCGAGATGGCGCAATTTTGATCAATACAGCTCGTGGAGCGGTCATTGATGAGGAGGCCATGATTGACGCTTTAAAGGCCGGCAAGCTAGGACATGCCGCGCTTGATGTCTATGACGTGGAGCCGTTACCGCCTAGTCATGCCTTAACCAAACTGGAAAATGTCACTTTATCGGCACACTCAGCCTTTCGCACCCCTGAGGCCAGCGACAATCTGATTGAATCTGCTTTGAATCATGGTCGAAGGATTGCCTCTGAAAGTTGATGCCGCGTATTGGCTCACCGGTCACTTCACCGGCCACTTTAATGATGCACAGCGAATCCAGCGCAGGTTTTGCTGTCAAGTGGCTCGGTGAATCACCTAAGGTAAAAAATATTTTTTCTGCGGATTGAGCTTTGTCTGCCACGAGATCTAACGTGGGGTCTGTCATGGGGCCTGCCGTGGGATTTCTTTCTTATTGCTGGCGGTTAGTCTTTTTGTCGCTTTGGTAAAACTAAATTAAGCTACTATCGATTGACGTTTATCGACTATGTCCTTCTTCTATAGCCCTCGTTCATGACCAAAGAAAAACTTTCAAGCCTGCCGGCTCTTGCAGCATCCGAATATGAATGCAAACGACCATGCGCTAAAACCAAATTAAGTGCGTTAAAGCTCGGTTTATTGTCATCCGTTCTAATCCTTACGGGCTGCATGGTCGGCCCTGACTTTAAGCAGCCAACGGCGCCTTTAAAAGAGCAATGGAAAGCCCAGACAGGGGGTGAGTTTTCAGAGGCGGTCGAGATGGTTCGCGATCAACAGATCAACCCTGTGCAATGGTGGGAGCAGTTCGAGGATCCCACGCTGACCGCTTTGCTGACCTACGCAGGACAACAAAACTTATCCTTGCAATCGGCCGCGTTACGAATATACCAAGCGCGTGCTCAATTGGGCATCAGCGATGCAACGTTGCTACCTTCCGTTGTTGGATCAGCTTCAGGTACCACGGGAAACAGCACGACCTCGCGCGATGCGCTGCTGCAGGCCAACTGGGAATTGGATTTTTGGGGTAAATATCGGCGTGGCATCGAAAGCTCATTCTCCTCGTTCCAGTCGGCCATTGCCTCTTACTACGCGGGCGACGTCTCATTAGCAGCGACGGTAGCCAACACTTACATCAACATCCGTAATGTCCAAGAGCTGATCCGTGTGTCACGCGTGAACCTACGACTGCAAGCGGAAAGCTTACGAATTGCTGATGCACGGTATAAGGCCGGCTCTACCTCGTTGCTTGCCCTGAGCCAGGCGCAAACGCGTTATCAACAAACCAAAGCTGAGATTCCTGGCTTGATTGAGCAACTCAATCGGCAACGTAACGCCATGAGCATTTTGTTGGGCGAGCTGCCAGGTTTTTACGAAGAGGAATTTGGTCAAGCAAAAAATAGTTTGAAAGCCCCCGAGTCCCTAAGCGTCGGCATACCAAAGGATCTCCTGCGACGTCGGCCTGATGTGGCATCAGCAGAATACCAGGCAGCCTCACAGTCGGCGTTAATTGGGGTGCGCGAAGCGGATCTATATCCCAGCTTTTCTTTGTCAGGTTTTTTTGGTTATCTGAGCACCACCGTCACTTACCAAAACAATCAGACATTTAGCTTTGATGGAAACTCCTCAAGTGGCACAGGATCCATCAGTCTGCCGCTCTTTTACCGGGGTGCCATCGTTGATCAGATTCGCGTTCAGGACGCCATCTTCCAACAATCTGTATTGAATTATCAAGACACAGTGCTGACTGCTCAAGCTGAAGTTGAAGATGCCTTGATGCGCATTGCGACTTCGGAGAGTGCTGCCAAGGATTTCGCCCAAGCTCTGCGCTCCGCTAAGCAATCAGCCAAATTGGCGCTCGACCTATACGAAGCAGGCCAAAGTGACTACAACACAGTGATCGTGGCGCAGCAAACGCTACTACAAGTGCAAAGCGATTTGGTTCAATCTAGGACAAACACGCTTTTAGGCTATGTGGATGCATTTAAGGCGTTAGGTGGCGGTTGGAATGCTGAGATGACTGTGCCGGCCTTGCCAAATGAGCTGATTGCGCAAATGAAAAATCGTACAGACTGGGGCGATGCCCTTGATTCTGCCAGTCCCTCCGCCAACGCCCCTCGTTTGGTACAGACTCTTGGATTGACTCAATAATGATTTCCATTCGACGCTCCCGTGTGCTTTCCTTCGGGCTAATACTCAGTGCCATTGCTTTACTGAGCGCTTGTGACAGACCTAAACCGCCTGAACTGCCATCTCCAAGGGTGACCGTGGCCAAACCGATCAAGCAAACAGTTCAGAGCTATGAGACTTTTGATGGCACAGCGGCCCCTTTATTACATGTCAATTTAGAAGCTCGCGTATCCGGTTACTTAGACAAGATTCTTTTTAAAGATGGCGCGCAGGTTAAAAAAGGCGATCTGCTTTTTGTGATTGAGCAAGACCAATACAAAGACCAGTTGGCTTTGCAACAAGCCATTTACGACCAAGCAAAAATTGAGTTCGACAGACAGTCTACGTTGCTTAAGCAACGCGCTACCTCTCAGGCTTCAGTAGACAGCGCGCTGTCGCAATTGCAGCAATCAGAGGCCAACTTGGCACTTGCAAAACTTGACCTCAGCTACACAGAAATCAAGGCACCCTTTGACGGTGTGATGAGCCGGCACTTGATCGATGCCGGTAATTATCTTGGCGTAGGGGCTGATGGCATCAAATTGGCTGAAATCCGTCAGATTGATCCGCTCTATATTTATTTTTCGATGAATGAGATTGAGCTTTTAACGTACATCAAAACAATGAATGCTGCGGGCCAAAAAGTGTCTGGCCAAGCCGTTGATAAATTGCCCGTATACGCCGCCTTACAAGGCGACAAAGATTTCCCACATGTGGGCGTGCTTGATTACGCCGCTAGCGACTTGAATGTCAGCACGGGCACGTTACAGTTAAGGGGCCGATTTGAAAATCCGGACCGTCGCATTATTCCTGGCGTCTATGCCAAAGTGCTTGCTTATTACGGTGCCAAGCGAGACAGCTTTATGGTGCCGAGCAGTGTGGTGTTACGCGATCAGCAGGGCGATTACGTATACCTGCTAGATAAAGACAACAAAGTGGCGCGCCAAAATGTCTCAACCGGCCAACAGTACGGCACGCTAGTTGAAGTCACCAAAGGTTTAGAAGCTGACGACGATGTCATTATCAATGGGTTCGTGACTTTAAGCGTCGGCGAGAAAGCGACCTCAGAACAAGGCAAGATCGAACCTGCGAAGCTGCCGGGCTCGCCCGGTACAGGAACGGCGGCCAATTAAATTGGTTATTTAGCGACTTAGCCACTTAACCCACGCATGGCCGATCGATGAATGGCCATGCGCACGGAACTGCGACATGCTCTCAAAAACTTTTATCGAACGTCCGATTCTGAGTAATGTGATCGGCATCATCATTGTGCTGCTTGGTGTGGTTTCAATATTTGGCTTGCCGATTGCACAGTATCCTGCCATGACGCCGCCCACCATTCAGGTGACCACCAATTGGCCAGGTGCCAACGCCAAGTTGGTCCAAGAATTGGTGGGCAGTAACATCGAGACGCAAGTCAATGGTGTGCAGGATATGCTTTACATGCAATCCTATTCGACTGACGCTGGCACGTATGCTTTGACAGTGACATTCGCGGTTGGTACTGATCCTGATGAAGCTCAGGTCAATGTTCAAAACAGAGTCGCCATCGCGCTGCCTATGCTGCCGGAGTCGGTACAAAAGCAGGGCGTAACCACCAAAACGCAATCCACAGCCATCCTTCAGTTTGTAACCGTCACCTCAAAAGACAACAGCCGTGACGCGCTGTTTCTCAGTAACTTTGCCAACTTGCAAATGCAAAATCGCTTAGCCCGAATCCCGGGAGTAGCGGCAGCCCAGGTGTTCGGTGTCGGAAACTACAGTATGCGCGTGTGGTTGGATCCGGCGTTGATGAGTGAGCGCTCGCTCACGCCTAGCGAGGTGATGTCCAAGATCAACAAACAAAATGTCTTGCTATCGGCCGGTCAAATTGGGGCGCCACCAGTGCCTAATGGTCAGCCTTATCAATTTACAGTGAACGTGGCTAGCGCCATGGACACACCAGAGCAATTCGGTGAAATCGTGTTGCGCGCGGATTCTGATGGCGCGATCACTCGCTTGAAAGATGTCGCACGTCTTGAAATGGGTAGCCAAAACTACAACCAATTTTTTGAGTTGGGGGACAAACCCGCTGGCGGCATCGCCATATTTCAATCGCCAGATGCCAATGCACTGGAAGTGGCAGAATCGGTGCGCACCGAGATGGAGGCCATTTCAAAAACCTTCCCGCCTGACATCGTGTGGGACATCCCATTTGACACAACTGACTTTGTGACCGCATCGATTGACGAGGTGTACACCACCCTCTATGAAGCCGGGATATTGGTGTTGTTGGTGATTCTATTGTTTTTGCAGAACTGGCGAATCACGCTGGTGCCTGCAATTACCATCCCAGTGACCATCATCGGTGCCTTTGCAGGCATGGCTGCACTCGGCTTTTCTATTAACTTGCTGACCTTATTTGCGATCGTGGTGGTGATCGGTATTGTGGTTGACGACTCCATTGTGGTTGTTGAAGGGGTTGCTAAGAAGGTCGAAGCCGGCATGCGACCCAAAGAAGCGGCGATTGCGGCCATGGGCGAGTTGATGGGGCCGATTATCGGGATCACCTTGGTCTTGATGGCTGTGTTTCTGCCGGCTGCTTTCATCTCGGGCATCACCGGTCAAATGTATCGACAATTCGCGTTAGTGATTGCCGTTACGGCTTTGCTAAGCGGTATTGCCGCCATCAGTTTGAGCCCGGCCCAGGCGGGCGAGTTCATCAAAGCGCCCAAAAAGAATGCGACACCAAAACCCAAAAACTGGTTTGCTAGAGGCTTTAACCGTGGTTTCGATGCGGTGGCTTCACGATATGGTGCGCTGATGGGTCGGTTAATGAAGGCCAGCACCGCCACTGCGATCGTGGGTTTGGTCATTATTGCTGCCTCACTGTATGGAATGACGCGCGTGCCGACCGGTTTCATCCCTAACGAAGACCAAGGTTATTTGCTCGTCTCAGTCGAGTTGCCTGCTGCGGCCTCGCTTGAGCGAACGCAAAAGGGCTTGAAAGACGTTAGAGAGGTCATTAAAAAGATTCCTGGCGTACAAGAAGTGGTCACGATTGGTGGCATCAGTGCGCTCGACAGCAACTCGACTGACTCGAGCGCTGGCGCCATGTATGTCATCTTGAAACCTTGGGATGAAAGGGGCAAGGCCAAGGGCGAAGATTTGCGCACCATTTATTTCACCATGATGAAGGACTTTGCTGAAATTCAAAGTGCCAGTGCAAGAGCCATATTGCCACCGGCCATTCCTGGATTAGGGATGTCGGGTGGTTTCAATATGCAGTTATTGCTAACGGACGGAAGTAACAGCTATGAAAAGCTGGCCTTAGCCACTGAGGAGTTTGTTCAGGAAGCAAGTAAATTACCTGAAGTAAACATGGCTTTCAGCACGTTTGACAACAATATTCCACGCTACGAATTAACTTTCAATCCGGCTAGGGCTGAGACTTTGAACGTTGATATTGGTGATGCCTACGATGTCTTGCAATCGTATTTGGGCTCATCTTACGTCAACCAGTTTTTTAAGTTCGGACAGACCTACCAAGTCTATGTTCAAGCTGATGGTCAATTTCGTAAGGATATCCGTGACTTAGAGAACTTTTATGTCAAAAGCCGTGACGGTGAAATGGTGCCGATGGGTTCGTTTGTCCAAATTTCTAAAACCTTCGGACCGTCGATTACTTCTCAGTACAACTTATTTCCAACTGCAGGTGTCAATGGTGCGGCAGCCCCGGGTGTGAGTTCTGGTCAAGCCTTAGCTGCACTTTCTAATCTGGCGCAAACGACACTGCCAGAAGGCATGGATTTCACCTGGACGGCCTTGTCTTATCAAGAGCAGTTAGTCGGTAACACCCAGCTTTTGGTGTTTGCCTTGTCAATTCTGTTGGTGTACTTGGTCTTAGCCGCACAGTATGAGTCTTGGGTGGCCCCGATTGCTGTATTGAGTGCTGTGCCGCTGGCATTGTCTGGCATTGTGATTGCACTGCTGATAACTGGCTTGTCTAACAATATCTACGTGCAGATTGGCCTAGTACTTATGATCGCGCTTTCAGCGAAGAACGCGATTCTAATTGTGGAGGTGGCGCTTGAGGCGCGGCGCGATGGCATGTCCATCGAACAAGCCGCATTGCATGCTTCAAAAGAGCGATTCCGAGCCATCATGATGACGTCGCTGTCCTTCATCCTGGGCGTTGTTCCGCTGCTGTTGGCCAGTGGTGCTGGCGCAAACTCGCGAATCTCGATTGGCTTAACCGTGTTTAGTGGCATGATTGCATCCACCACGTTGGCGGTGGCCATTGTGCCGATTTTCTTTGCCAAGATCATGGGCTTTTTTGAGAAGAAGCATGATCCCGATGATGGGGATGATCACGGCAGCACTCAGGTTGCTGACCCAGAGATAGACCAACCCCAACAAACTTGAGTCTGTCGCCCACGAGCGTGGGCGGCATCTGAGGGGGTCAGATGGTGACATCTAGCCCCCCATTCATTAGCGCAACAACAGCGTCGGTATGCGTGAAGCGCGCAGCAAATCAGTGGTGTGGCTACCCATGAACAGATTGCGCCATGGAGAGTGTGTATAAGCACCCATGACCAAGAGATCAACCTCAAGTTCTTTCAGGCTTCTGGCCATCAGGCTCTCAAAGTCACCAATTAAGAGGTGCGAGTCCGCTGAGAGCCCCGCGGCTTGAAGACGCTCAAGCGCTTGCTCAAGTTGTTTTGGGGCATCACGAGACTCGTTTTCTTTGACCATTACCAGACTGCAATGGACGCCTTGGAAAGCTGGGCTTGTGGTGACCATATCAAGAGCTTTGCGCGAGGCTCCGCCCGCATCATAGGCAATCATGAGCCGTTTAGGCTCGGTGAATGCATCAGTTACCGTCAAAATAGGACGGTCTAGTGCCCGCACAACTCGCTCAAGGTTTCGACCAATATCACGCTCTGTGGTGCCAGAGGATTCACCCCGCCGGCCCATGACAATCAAACGTGTTTGCGCTTGCTGCTCGAGTAGGCTATCGACCAGTGTGCCGTGTCTTTGGCGCATGTCGGCGTTGGGTAGTCCTTGTGTTTGGGCTCGAAGCCGCAAATCATTGAGGAATACTCGACCCGTTTCGCGCGCATGGCGACTACGACGCTCATCCTCATCGACAATCTTTTTAAGGAGGTTTTCTTGTTCATTGACTCCGATGGAACCGCTGTGATCCTGCTCAGGACCCAAGTCAGGATTGCGGTCAATCACATGTAATAACTCGAGATCGAGGTCTAATCGCTTCGCTGCCCATGCGGCATAGTCTGTGACGTGGTTGGCATAAGAGGACTGGTCGATACAGGCCAACACGATTGGGGCTGAAGAAACAGTGCTATTCATAGAAATTCGCTTCTTTTGTCAGTGGTCAAACAGGCGCCAAGCCTGACTCAGTTAGGCTTGGCGCGCTTAGTGCGACACAAATTTATCAAGGGCGTCTGGTTTGTCATGAATTGCAAACCGATCAACCATGGTGGCACTGGCCTCATTCAAGCCAACCACCTCCGTTTCTGTGCCCTCACGACGAAACTTGAGAATCACCTTGTCGAGCGCACTCACAGCGGTTATGTCCCAGAAGTGCGCGCGACTGACGTCGATCGTTACTCGTTCAATGACCTCACGGAAATCAAAGGCATCGATAAATGCTTCAGCCGACGCAAAAAACACCTGTCCGCTGACCCGATAAGTACGTTGCCGACCTTCGTCCTCCACTTGAGAGCGCACCATTAAGATGCGACCGACTTTGGCTGCAAAGAAAAAACCAGAGGCGAGTACACCCACCAAGACACCCTTGGCCAAGTCATGAGTCAGCACAGTGACCAATACAGTAGCCACCATCACGATGCTGGAGCTTTTGGGGTTGTCGCGAAGACCTTTTAATGATTGCCAGTTAAAGGTGCCGATAGAGACCATGATCATCACGGCCACCAAAGCAGCCATTGGAATCATGCTGACCCACTCATCTAAAAACACAACCAGAATCAACAAGTAAATACCGGCGGCAAATGTTGATAGTCGTCCGCGGCCGCCAGATTTGATGTTAATAACCGATTGGCCAATCATGGCGCATCCGGCCATGCCGCCAATAAAACCGGTGGTGATATTGGCCACCCCTTGACCGACACATTCACGGTTTTTATCACTTTTGGTATCGGTTAAGTCGTCCACGATTGTCGCTGTCAAAAGCGACTCCAACAAACCAACCACCATCAAAGTCAGGGAGTAGGGCAGGATGATTTGTAGGGTTTCAAATGTCAGTGGAATATCCGGGATCAAGAAAAACGGCAAGCTGTCAGGAAGTTCACCCATGTCACCCACCGTGCGGATGTCGAGATCTAAAGCAATAGCCACAATGGTCAAGACCACGATGGTCACGAGCGGTGAGGGTATGGCTTTAGTGAGATATGGCAGCAGGTAAATGATGGCCAGACCGGCTGCAGTCATGGCATAGACCACCCACGTCACGTTAGTGAGTTCAGGCAGTTGCGCTAAAAAGATCAGGATCGCAAGGGCATTCACAAAGCCGGTGATCACGGATCGTGAGATAAAGCGCATCAGCGCACCCAAACGTATCCAACCAGCGATAATTTGTAAGACGCCAGTCAAGACAGTGGCTGCCAGTAGATATTGCAGCCCATGTTCTTTAACCAATGTCACCATGAGTAACGCCATGGCGGCAGTGGCTGCTGAGATCATGCCGGGTCTGCCACCCGTGAAAGCGATCACGACCGCAATGCAAAAAGAGGCATACAGACCTACTTTAGGGTCAACACCGGCGATGATGGAAAACGCAATTGCTTCGGGAATGAGGGCGAGCGCCACGACTAGACCGGCAAGCAAATCATTGCGCACGTTAGAGAACCATTCGTAATAGAGTGATTTCATGCAAACCTTTGATTTAATAATGGACGAGTCATCTGGGCACTCGTCGGATATAGAACGACACGTGTCATATCAGTAGACAAATTGTGTGGCTAACTTGAAATGAGGTGTCCGGGTGTACTCGAGGCAAGACTTGAGTACACAACTGGGGCGCAGGAACTTAAAGCGTGACCTAATCAATAATGAACTAGGTTGGCGCAAAAGTG
>JAWOGG010000243.1:0-4310 GCA_046497085.1 Orrella sp. | reverse complement strand
GTCAAATGTTCCATCAATTTTTCGGTGAGAACATGTTGCGAGCCGATGTCTGTAACGCAGTCGATGAGCTAGGCCAATTGCTCGATCACACCGGACCGATTGCCGAATCCGAATTAAACGCGGCTCGTATCTTCCATGCCGACCATTGCTTTTTTGTGACCAACGGCACATCGACTTCAAACAAAGTCGTCTGGCATGCCAACGTCGCGGCTGACGATATCGTGGTGGTGGATCGAAACTGCCACAAATCAATCTTGCACGCCATCACCATGACGGGTGCTATCCCTGTTTTCTTGCGACCAACGCGTAACCACATGGGCATTATTGGCCCCATTCCTTTAAGCGAGTTTGAACCAGAAAACATTGAAAAGAAAATCGCCGCCAATCCCTTTGCAAGCAAGGTTCGCAATCGCAAGCCACGCATTTTGTCGTTAACGCAAAGCACTTACGATGGCGTGATTTATAACGTCGAAATGATCAAGGAGCGTTTGGGTTCGACCATCGATACGCTGCATTTTGATGAAGCGTGGTTGCCGCATGCAGCATTCCATCCTTTCTACCAAGACATGCACGCCATCGGACCCGACCGCCCGCGTAGCGAAAATGCCATGGTGTATGCGACGCACTCCACCCATAAGCTGCTCGCCGGTATTTCTCAGGCTTCGCAAATCGTGGTGCAAGAGCCCGAGTCCCGCAAACTCGATCGCAATCTATTTAATGAGGCTTACCTCATGCACACGTCGACCTCACCGCAGTACGCGATTATTGCGTCCTGCGATGTGGCCGCGGCCATGATGGAGCCGCCAGGCGGCACCGCGTTGGTGGAAGAAAGTATCCGTGAAGCGTTAGACTTTCGGCGCGCCATGCGCAAGGTCGAAGCCGAGTACGGCGACGCCGACTGGTGGTTCAAAGTGTGGGGTCCCGATGAACTGGTGAGTCGTGGTGTTGGGGTGCAATCGGACTGGGTGCTTAAGACCAATGATCACTGGCACGGTTTTGGTGATCTGGCGACCGACTTCAACATGTTGGATCCGATCAAAGCCACCATCGTGACGCCTGGTTTGGACATGTCTGGCAGTTTTGGTGAAACCGGCATACCTGCGGCTTTGGTGTCGCGTTATCTGACCGAGCACGGCGTGGTCGTGGAAAAAACCGGTCTGTACTCCTTCTTTATTTTGTTCACCATTGGTATTACCAAAGGCCGTTGGAACACGTTGCTGACCGCTTTGCAGCAGTTTAAAGACGACTATGACCGCAACCAACCGCTCTGGCGCATCCTGCCGGAGTTTTGTCGTGACCATCGTCATTATGAACGCATGGGGTTGCGTGACCTTTGTCAAAAGATTCACGAAGCCTATCGGGCAAACGACGTGGCCCGATTGACAACCGAAATGTATCTGAGCGACATGGTGCCTGAGTTAAAGCCTTCAGACGCCTTCGCTCGCATGGCTCACGGCGAGGTTGAACGGGTTTCGGTGGATGATCTCGAGGGTCGCGTGACAGGTGTCTTATTGACGCCTTATCCGCCAGGCATTCCATTGTTGATTCCCGGTGAGCGATTTAACGCCATGATTGTTCAATACCTGCAGTTCGCACGTGATTTCAACGCCACTTTCCCTGGCTTTGAAACATACATCCACGGACTTGCCGAAGATGTTGGTCCTGACGGTAAAGTGCGTCATTATGTTGACTGCCTAGTGCGGGATGAATAGAGTAGATCGCCATGTTTAGTACTGATGTGGTGATCGTGGGTGCCGGGGCGGCCGGCATGATGTGCGCGGCCACCGCCGGTCAGAGGGGGCAACGGGTTGTCCTCATTGACCATGCCAGCAAATTGGCAGAAAAAATTCGCATTTCAGGTGGTGGCAGGTGTAACTTCACCAACCGTGAAGTAAGTGCTGAGAATTTTATTTCTGGCAACCCGCATTTCTGCAAGGCCGCTTTATCGGCTTACACGCCACAAGATTTCATCGACTGGGTGGATAGTCACGGTATTGCCTGGCATGAAAAACACCGTGGGCAACTCTTCTGTGATCAAAGCAGCGAGCAAATCATCGCAATGTTGAAATCAGCGTGCGATGAGGCGGGTGTGCAATGGCGCATGCCATGTGAGGTGCAAGAGATCAGTAAAAACAACCATGGGTTTGTCTTACAAACCTCATCTGGCCCCATCCAAACAACGCGTTTGGTGATTGCTTCGGGCGGCACTTCTGTTCCGCAGGTTGGTGCGACTGATTTCGGGCTACGCGTGGCTAGGCAGTTTGGTTTGAAAGTGGTTGATCCAAGGCCGGCGTTGGTGCCTTTGAAGTTTGACCCGCAGATATGGCAGTCTTTCAGTCAACTTGCCGGTTTGTCGGTCAAGGCACGCGTGAGCGTTGCTGATAACGCGCAAGCCTCAACCTTTGATGAAGATATTCTCTTCACGCACCGTGGGCTGTCTGGTCCCGGTATTTTGCAGATTTCGAGCTATTGGCAACCTGGGCAATCGCTCAGTATCGATCTGATGCCCGGCGTGGCGGTGGCGGACACACTCATTACGCAGAAAGCGGGGGCTAAGCAACAGTTGGGCAGTGTTTTGGCGGAGTTTTGGCCGAAACGGTTAGCCGAGCACTGGTTGGCAGAGAGTGGCAAGCGCAAGTTAGCCGAGTGGTCTGATAAAGCACTGCGCGAGTTGGCGTCACGCGTTCAGGATTGGCGGGCCCAGCCCATTGGTACCGAAGGATTCAAAAAAGCCGAGGTGATGAGAGGTGGGGTCGACACCGCGGAGCTCAGTCAGCGTAGCCTAGAATCCAAGCGTGTGCCTGGGCTGCACTTTGTGGGTGAGGTGGTGGATGTGACCGGTTGGTTGGGCGGCTACAACTTCCAGTGGGCTTGGTCATCGGGATTTGTCAGTGGCCGCAGCATCGCTGAGAGCAGCACTTAGTTACTGCCCCTATTCCTGTCCCGTACTTCCCACCCACTTCCACGCGTGTCAAGGCGGCGTGTTGTGTCGATCAGTGCTTGGGAGTATCCTACAACTGTTGTGTAGTTCCCATGCGGGAGAGAGTGCTCGTAAGCACCACCGAAGGCGCAATTCGCCCAGAATCGCTCAGGTAAGCCATACCGCAGTTGGGGCCTAGGCCGCTAGCTTTAGACCTAGCACAACACTCTGGAGAGACCTGCTTTGACGCAGGCGCCGAAGGTGCACACCGGACGTTGGGCCGGGCAACTCTCAGGCAAAAGGACAGGGGGGCGGATCGTGATGGGGTGTTGGCGTGAGTTAATGCCCTTCGAGTCGAGCCGTCCGGAGCCTTCAAGCCATGTCTACTGCATTAAATCGAACCCCGTTATTTGACGCCCACCTCAGTGCTGGCGCGCGCATGGTCGATTTTGGGGGTTGGGAAATGCCGGTCAGCTACGGCTCCCAGATAGAGGAGCATCACGCTGTTCGCCAAGCGGTCGGTGTGTTCGATGTGTCCCACATGCGCAGCGTGGATCTGACTGGACCAGGTAGCCGTACGTTTCTTAGACGCCTTCTGGCTAATGATGTGGACAAGCTGACTGAGCCTGGTCGTGCCTTTTACAGCTGTATGCTCAACCCCGAGGGCGGGGTCATTGACGACTTGATCGTCTATTTTTTTGCGCCGGATCAGTGGCGGTTGGTGATAAACGCGGCCTGCGCTGACAAGGATGTGGCGTGGATGCGACGTGTGTTGCAGTTGGGTGGTGAAGAGCTCACCTTGACCGAGCGTACCGATTTGGCCCTATTGGCTGTGCAAGGCCCTCTGGCTGAGCAAACGCTTTCAGAAGTGCGCACTGATTGGGCGTCAAAGCTGTTAGCCCTCAAGCCATTTAGAGCGCAACAGTTTGGTCAGACCACTGTCGCCCGCACGGGCTACACCGGGGAAGACGGATTTGAAATCATGTTGCCTGCTGCCGAAGCGGTGTCTCTGTGGAACGACTTGTTGGCGGCAGGGGTAAAACCCTGTGGCCTGGGTGCTAGAGATACTTTAAGACTTGAAGCGGGCATGAATTTGTACGGTCAGGACATGGACGCTTTAACCTTGCCCTCGCAGGCTGGCCTGACTTGGACGGTGTCTTTGAAAGATCCGGCGCGTGCGTTTATTGGGCGCGCGGCAATTGAGACTGTGCCTGCAGCAGGTCAACTATTGGGTTTGCGTTTGCTCGAGAAGGGTGTGATGCGTGCCCATATGGCGGTCACCACTGACCATGGGTCAGGTGAGGTGACTAGCGGCACCATGTCGCCGACTTTAGGTTTTTCTATTGCCATGGCTCGCTTGGAAAGCACTTTGCCGCAGTCCGGTCCGAAA
>JAWOGG010000167.1:0-5432 GCA_046497085.1 Orrella sp. | reverse complement strand
GTCCGGAATGCAAGCCTGATCAGCGAACGAAAGACTCGACAGTTTCATGGCAAACTCCTTTAGCAGTTCAGCGTTTACAACCGCTTTGGCAAGCATTTTGTTATTGCCTTGCCGTTGTGGAGCTAGAAGCCTCAATCGTGCATAACTGGGGCTTCTCGCTAAGTTTTCAGCCTACGGTAACACGAGCAAATTTACGTTTACCAACTTGTAAGACATAAATACCCTTATTTAGTGCTAAACCCTTATCTGCCACCTTTTCGCCGTCTATGCGCACGCCGCCCTGCGCAACATTACGCTGCGCTTCCGAGCCTGAACTTGCTAGCCCCGAGTCCCGTAGCGCTTTCAAAATAGTCACTGGTGCTGGACCAAGCATGACTTCAGGGATATCGTCTGGGATCGCGCCATCGCGAAACCGCGCTTCAAAGGTCGCTAGTGCCGCTTCCCCTTGCCCCGCACCATGAAAGCGATCAACGATCTCTTGGGCTAACAAAACCTTAATATCGCGTGGGTTGCGGCCGCCTTGCACCTCGTTTTGCAGGCCTTCAATCTCAGCCATCGGACGAAACGACAACAATTCGAAGTAGCGCCACATCAGCGTGTCTGAAATCGACATCAGCTTGCCAAACATAGACTCTGGCGCCTCACTAATGCCGATATAGTTGCCTTTAGACTTAGACATCTTTTCAACGCCATCAGTGCCCTCAAGCAAAGGCATGGTGAGAATGCATTGCGGGGACTGCCCCCATTCCTTTTGTAGTTCACGGCCCACCAAAAGGTTAAATTTTTGATCCGTGCCCCCAAGCTCTAAATCTGCCTTTAAGGCCACTGAGTCATAACCTTGCATCAAGGGGTACAGGAACTCGTGCACAGAGATGGCCACGCCATTGCGAAACCGCTGTGTGAAGTCCTCGCGCTCCATCATCCGGGCCACCGTGTAGCGCGATGCCAACTCAATCATGCCACGGGCACCTAGCGGATCGCACCACTCAGAGTTGTACCTGATTTCAGTTTTTTCAGGGTCAAGCACTAGGCTCGCTTGGGCATAGTAAGTTTTAGCGTTGGTCTCTATTTGCTCTTTTGTCAGAGGGGGGCGTGTGGTGTTACGGCCGGAGGGATCACCAATCATCGAGGTGAAATCCCCAATCAGAAAAATAACCGTGTGCCCTAAATCTTGGAGTTGTCGCAGCTTATTGAGGACCACGGTGTGTCCCAAATGGATATCTGGTGCGGTTGGGTCAAGGCCTAGCTTGATGCGCAAGGGCGTGTTTTCCGCCTCGCTGCGAGCCAGTTTTTGAACAAACTCTTGCTCAACGATGAGTTCATCGCAACCGCGTAGGGCGATGCGTAAGCTTTCCTTCACACGATCGGTGATGGGGTATGTTTTTTGAGTCATGGCGATCAGGTATGGTGTGAAACTGAAACAAACGGTAACAGACAGCTTTGCGCTAGGCCAAGGTCTGTTCTCACCAGATGAAATAGGCTACCATTATGACAGGAATATTGGTGGTCACTTCTCGTGTCCGATCAGTTCGTGTCGAGCCAAACCCTTGCGCCAATTCATTTGACCAGAGACCTTATCGAAATGTCCGAAACTCGTAATGCCCCGTACAAGTCCACCGTCAAGAAACATCACGAGGTGGCAACGGGGAGACGGCGACGCCCGGTCAAATTAACACTCGGTCTTACCGTTGGCGGATTGCTCGTCGCAGCAGGCGCTGTCGCCATGGTAAAGCCAACTGGGCAGACACTGCCTTCACAGAAGTTGGTCGCCGACAGTTTCGAATTGCCATTACCAGTCGCTGCAATTGACAAAACGGTATCGAACGATAACGACTACCGGCTGGAAACACGCATTAAATCCGGCGATACCATCGCAAGTATCCTGTCGCGATTAACCATCAAAGAAAACGGCCTAATGGCCTTCATCACTGCAAACAAAGACACCCGCAACGCAGCGCACCGACTCTACCCAGGGCGAACCGTACAAGCTGCCTTAGACAGTGAAGGCGGTCTTAAGTGGCTGCGCTATTACCACACGCCTAGCAAGGAAGAGGACGGTGAAGTCTTCACCGAGTACCTTCAACTCACCAAAACTGGCGATGGCGAATTTGAAGCGGAACAACAGTTAGGCACGACGGAATCACAAATGCACGTCGCCGCCGGCCAGATCAATTCATCACTTTTTGGTGCCACTGATGCCGCCGGCATCCCCGGCGGGGTCACGATGCAGATCGCTGAAATCTTAGGCGGCAAGATTGACTTCATTCGGGATATTCGCCGTGGCGATGAATTTCGGGTCATTTACGAAACCCGCAGTCACGAAGGTCGTCCCGCAGGAGCGGGTCGCGTTTTGGCGGTCGAATTCATCAACAAACAAAAACGTTTTGAAGCACTTTGGTTCAAAGCCGAGGACAGCAACGGCGGGTACTACGACGGTGATGGCAAAAGCTTAAAAGGCGCATTTTTGCGCTCCGCCATTCCATTCACTCGTATCAGTTCAAAGTTTGGTATGCGCAAGCACCCCATTCACAAGCGCTGGCGTGCACACAACGGCATTGATTTTGCCGCTCCGACCGGCACTCCAATTCGTGCGACTGGTGACGGCGTGGTGTCATTCATCGGACGCAAAGGGGGCTACGGCAACACCATCATCCTGCGTCACCCCAACAACATTACCACCTTGTTTGCTCACCAGAGCCGATTCGCCAAGGGACTCAAACGCGGCGACCGCGTCTCACAAGGCGACACCATTGGTTTTGTTGGGTCAACAGGCTGGTCAACGGGACCTCACTTGCATTACGAATTCCGCATTAAAAATAAGCCCGTCGACCCACTAGGCATTAAGATGCCTGAAGCGGTAGTGCTTGATGGCGAACAAAAGCAACGATTTGCAGAAATGGCATTGCCCATGCGAGAGCAACTGAAAAAACTTGCCGCCTTGCAAAAAGACGATCCCGACCTTTTAAAACTAGCCACCCGCTAAGCGCGCATGCAGAGCCATGACTGACACTGCCGGCTCTCTATCAAAATCGCATTTTATTGGCTTAATGTCCGGCACTAGCTTGGACGGCGTAGATGGGGTGTTGGTACAAATTGACTCGTCAGGCAAACCAACTTTGGTGGCACGTAGCAGCAAGACGATGCCGGCTGCGCTTAAAAAAGAACTTTTAGCACTCAACGCTCCCACAGACAACGAAATTCATCGCGCCGCGATGGCCAGCCAGGCCCTCGTTGATCTGTATGCCCAAGCGGTCGAACAGCTGTTGCAGCTCGCCCAACTGTCGTCCTCCAATGTCAATGCCATCGGCGCACATGGCCAGACCGTTCGGCACCGGCCGGAGCATGGTTACACCATTCAATTGAACGCCCCAGCCTTATTGGCAGAAAAAACGGGCATTGATGTGATCGCCGATTTTCGTAGCCGTGACATGGCGTGCGGAGGGCAAGGTGCACCACTCGTGCCTGCATTCCATCAAGCGCTCTTTGCATGCGAGCAGACCCGCGTCATTCTGAATTTAGGAGGCATTGCCAATGTCACGCTGCTGCAGCCCGGCTGGCCGGTCAGTGGCTTTGATACCGGACCGGCCAATCTGCTGATGGACGGTTGGTGCCAACGACACACCGGACATCCATATGACAGCGAAGGCGCTTGGGGAGCCAACGGCACGGTACAACCCTCACTTCTTGAATGGATCATTCGCTCTGAAGCTTGGTTTGATAAACCCCCACCGAAGTCCACCGGACGAGATCAATTCAACATGGCTTGGCTTGACTCCCGATTGGCTCAGTTTGCAGAAAGGCAGATGCAGCAAGGCATTAGCGTTCCACTGGAGCCTATTGACGTACAAGCCACACTCCAAGCCCTGACTGCCATCACCGTGGTGCGTGCCCTGGGTCAACACGGTGTTGATTCAGGGGATCTTTATGTCTGCGGGGGTGGCGCAAAAAACTTGGCGCTACTAAGACTGTTACGTCATGAATGGAGAGGTCAAGTGCAAAGCACTGACGAGCTCGGTGTGTCCGCACAAGACGTAGAGGCGATGGCATTTGCGTGGCTCGCTTGGGCGCATGGGATAAAAAAAACCGGCAACTTACCAGAAGTTACCGGTGCAGCGGGCGGGCGCGTATTAGGCGCTCGCTGGCCCGCTTAACCAAGAGCCAGAAATGGCTTATTCGGTTGCCAGATTAGGCTGAGAATGAGGAGCCGCAACCACAAGTTGAAGTGGCATTGGGGTTACGAATCACGAATTGCGCACCCTCCAAATCCTCTTTGTAATCAATTTCAGCACCAACAAGATACTGAAAGCTCATGGGGTCCACCAGCAATTGAACGCCGTTTTTTTCTAGCGCGGTGTCATCCTCAGCAACGTCTTCATCAAACGTAAAGCCATATTGAAAGCCCGAGCAACCACCACCTTGCACAAAGACGCGCAATTTTAGATTTGGATTGCCTTCATCGATCAACAAATCGGCTACTTTGCCTGCAGCAGACTCGGTAAAAATGATTGGCGTAGGTGGGCTTTGTAAATCCACGGTTTCGGTCATATTGCTCATGAATACTCCTATGTCGTGAACTAACACAACATTGACAGACAGTTAGATATGTTGAAGATACGGCAAGACGGCTATTAAATCAGTATAAACCCTTGCGATTTCAAGGGATTGCTTCGACACCAAACCACCGACTAAAGGCAGCGCCGACCATGACATAGAGCGCCTGCCGACCAGTGATTACATTATTTTAATTGCTTATTTGGTGATCATTGTCATTTCGGCATACACTGCGCCACCGCTACTTCGCTATGGCTTCAAAGCGCTTACTTGCCCACTGAAATCGATCCCGTCATGTTCAAGCAATTCTTTCAAAGAAAAACATATCCCGTTGAACCGCTTTCCGGTTCCGCTATCAACGCAGACGTCTGTGGTCATAAAACTGATACTGGGCGGCAATCTGCACACGCCTCTGCCAATGATGGCATCCACGATTCAACTCATGACAGCGCTACCTTGCCGCGTAGCTTGTCATTGTGGCAACTCACCCTGATGGGGGTTGGCAGCACATTAGGAACCGGTATCTTTTTTGCATTGGCTGAGACCGTACCCTTGGCTGGTCCCGGTGTGGTGTTGTCGTTTTTGCTAGCGGCGTTCACAGCAGGTTTAACCGCCCTTTGCTACGCAGAGGTCTCAACCGCATTACCCATTTCAGGTTCTTCTTACACCTTTACCTATGTCACGATGGGCGAAGGCTTAGCCGTGCTGGTTGGGGCTTGCTTGATCTTGGAATGGGGCATAGCCGGTGCCGCAGTTGCCGTGGGTTGGAGTAGTTACCTAAACGAGCTCATCGCGTTATTAAGCGGATGGCAGATCCCTGAGCTATGGCGCGAATCGCCATTTCAAACGAATGTCCAGGGCTTACATTGGGGCGGCAGTGG
>JAWOGG010000071.1:0-19903 GCA_046497085.1 Orrella sp. | reverse complement strand
CCTGAAACACAGCCGCCAACTCACGCGCATCAGAGTAAGCGTATTGAGAAGAGGTGTGAATCGGCTTGTGCACTGCACCGTGCTCCGTGCCGGCACGTCGGTCGGCGTGCAGAATCCGAGTAGTAAATCCTTCCTGACTCATGGTGTTGTCGCTTACAAAAAATGAACGCTAAACGCCAGTCAACCACCTTTTTGTAAATGATCAACTGGCCTCGCGAATTTATCGCTTATCGGTTAAGGGCAGATGTCTTAGGCTGTCGTTGACGCACCGTTTCAAACAAACACACGCCGGTCGCTACACTGACATTCAAGCTTTCAACGCTACCTGCCATGGGAATGCGAACCAGGACATCGCAGAGCTCACGGGTTAGACGTCGCATGCCCTCACCTTCCGCACCCATCACCCATGCCGTGGGTAACGTTAAGTCTACCTCGTCAATGGTTTTGTCGGCGTCCTCAGTAGTACCCACGATCCACACGCCCTTAGACTTGAGCGTTCTTAGCGTACGAGCCAAGTTTGTCACCATTAAGTAGGGTGTGGTCTCAGCCGCGCCGCATGAAACCCTTTGAACAACGGCACCTAAGCCAACGGCTCTGTCTTTGGGTGCGAGTACCGCATGAGTACCCGCCGCATTCGCTGTTCGCAAACACGCACCCAGATTGTGGGGATCTGTCACACCATCAAGCACTAAAAATAAGGCTGGGTCAGTTAAATCCTCGAACACTTCTTCGAGATCTTGCGTCTGTGACAAGGGTCGCACCATTGCTGCCACCCCTTGATGCTTGATCGAACCTGCCAACTCGCCTAGTCGCTCTGCACTGACCAAATTCACTTTGACGCCGCGCTCTTTAAGCTGCCGCAACATTGTCTGCATACGCTTGTCTTTTCGCTGCTCGTCGACATAGACCGAGTCAATGCTTTCAGGCGCATGCCGTGCACGGGCCGTCACCGCATGAAAACCCGCCAATAACTGGGATTCTTTCATTTCATTTCACTGCCATTAGCGTTTTTTTGACGGTGCCCGTTTGGAAGCACTCTTAGAGGCGCTTTTAGGTGCACTTTTTGCTGCCCCTTTCACTGCTTTTTTCGCAGATCTGGCTGTCGGTGTCGGTGCGGCCTTAGCGGCACGCTTAGCCTGCGCACGTCGTTGTTTAGAAGTCTGACCGCGTAACTCAGCAGGCTTAGGCGCAGCGGCTTTCTTGACATGGCGTGTCTCTGAATTCGAGCGGTTCGCCGCTTTGCGAAGCGCAGCAAAGGACGTCCCATCCACCAAACGGAACTCAATGCGTCGCGCCTCGAGATCCACGCGGGCGACTTGCACTTGCACCGAATCGGTTAAGCGATAACGCATGCCCGTGCGTTCGCCACGCAATTCATGCATGCCTTCATTGAATTGAAAATACTCAGTGCCAAGCTCAGACACATGAACCATGCCTTCAACGTGCAAGGTATCGAGCGTGACGAATATCCCAAAACTAGCGACGCCGGTTACTCGGCCACTAAAAACCTCGCCAACGCGCTCTTTCACAAACCAGCACTTCAACCAGGCTTCGACGTCGCGTGAGGCGTCGTCAGCGCGTCTCTCGCGAGCCGACAATAAGAATCCTAGCTTCTCCCAGACATCATGCTCATACTCTCGCCGAGTCATACCAGGCGTTACCACGTGGTCAGTCGCCTCAGGCGTGTAACGTTTTTGGGCGAGCAAGGCCTTAATTCCCCGATGAGTCAGCAAGTCAGGATAACGACGAATCGGTGAGGTGAAATGGGCGTATGCGGGATAACTCAGCCCAAAGTGCCCTACATTGTCAGGCGAGTAAATCGCCTGCTGCATCGAGCGTAAGCACATGGTCTGCAGCAGTGCAAAATCTGGACGGGCTCGGACTTTATCCATCAAGACCGAATAGTCATGACCCTGTGGATCATCACCGCCCCCTAAGCTAAGCCCCAAGGTCTTGAGAAAAGCCCGCAAAGACTGCAACTTCTCAGGTGTTGGGCCCTCATGAATACGGAACAATCCATGGTGTTTGCTACGCAGTAAAAAATCGGCGGCTGAGGTGTTTGCCGCTAACATGCACTCCTCGATCATTCGATGTGCATCGTTTCTCACTAAACCCACGATCTTCTCAATCCGGCCCAAATCATTACAGACAATTTTGGTTTCAACCGTATCGAAATCGATGGCACCGCGTTTTTTGCGGGCACCTTGTAGGAGCTGGAATAATTCGTGTAAGTGATTGATTTGCGGCAAGACCGCAGAGAACTGCTTTGCTACTGGCCCTGTGGGCTGTTGCAGTGCACTCCAAACCTGGGTGTAGGTGGTGCGGGCATGTGAATGTATGACGGCGTTATAGAACTGATATGCCACCACGCTGCCAGCTTTCGCCCCATTGGCAGCGATCACCATGTCACACACCAACGCTAAGCGATCGACCTGTGGATTGAGCGAGCACAAGCCGTTAGACAATTTCTCTGGCAACATCGGGATCACTTTGCGCGGGAAATACACACTGGTCCCGCGCTCCCTGGCATCATCGTCCAACGCATCACCATCCCGAACATAATGGGCAACGTCAGCAACAGCCACTAACAAACGCCATCCAGGTCGCTTGCGCTTATCGCCAATTTCGGTAGGTTCACAGTAAACCGCGTCATCGAAGTCACGCGCGTCTTCACCGTCAATGGTAATTAACGGCACATCGCGCAGATCGACACGATCCTTCAAATCCGCGCGTTTGACGGCGTCAGGTAACTTTGCTGCCTGTTTTAGAGCCGCGTCTGAAAAGTCCACGGGTACATCGAACTTGCGCACGGCAATTTCGATTTCCATACCAGGATCGTCAATTTCACCCAGAATTTCAGCGACTTTTCCCAAGGGTTGGGTGTGCCGTGTGGGTTGCTCGATGATGTCAACTGACACGACTTGACCATGCTGTGCGCCAGCTGTCTCGTTGGGTGGGATCAGGACATCATGCTTAATTCTTTGATCCTCAGGCACGACGATAGAAACGCCCCGTTCATTCAAGAACCGACCGACAAGACGGTTGGTTCGTCGTTCTAAAACCTCAACGATCGCACCATCTGGCTTACCGCGGTACTCGCCAACGGGCTTGACCAAAACGCGGTCGCCATGCAAAACCTTAAGCATCTCACGTGGTGACAAGAACACATCAGGCTGGCCGTCATCACGAACTAAAAAACCAAACCCATCACGATGCCCTAAGACACGTCCGGCCACAAAATCCAGTTTTTTGGCAAGCAACAGCACCCCTTTGCGGTTTGGCATGAGTTGTCCGTCTCGTTCCATGGCGTTTAACCGCCTCGCAAACCCGATTTGAACAGCCTCTTGATCAGCCCCTAACCGACGCGCCAACTCTTCAGGTGTGATGGGTGAGACGGCACGCCTAAGCTCGAGCAGAATTTGCTCACGCGAAGGGACTCCCGGATCAAAATCGGCCGGTACGGTCGGTTTGTTATCCACGGTTTTTTTAGATGAGCGGGAGTTGTTTGTCGACTTAATTACCAAGTTTAGAATCTCGTCTATAATTTCGCGATTGTTAGACACTCATTATGCCTGACATAGTGCCCAGGTGGCGGAATTGGTAGACGCGCATGGTTCAGGTCCATGTGCCGCAAGGTGTGGAGGTTCGAGTCCTCTCCTGGGCACCATTGTTTAAAACGTCGAAAGACGGGCTCTACCCAATGGCTCTACCCAATAAACGGGGGACGGGCATTCATCACACTCTGTTGATGACACCATTCCAACCGCACAGAGCCAGTACTCGCATGCGGTAATTCTCAAAGTTCCTAAATCCGAAAGCACGGCGCGGGATCATTTCCATTTTTGGGATCTACGGCAACGGCACGTGTTTGTGTCTGACTTCGGCCAGGGCGTTAAGGATGAACGCCCTGCATATACGCACAATGATTGCCGCGCCGCTGCAGCATAAGCCACCTAAAGGTCAGCCCTTGGCTGACCAATCCACTCAGCGTCGACCCATCAAGAGATCCACTGTTTTGGCACCTATAGCCACCACTATCTTGTTTTATGGTGAGCATTGTGATCATACCAGTTGAAAAGTTTGAAATGGACACTATAATTACCACTTCTACAAAATATGGTATCTATTGTGACCAGCGACAAATCAGCGAAAGGTCGATCCGCGGTTGTCTTTCCTAAGAATCGGCGCCTTTTGGAACAGTTAGGCGAGAACATCAAACTGGCGTGTAAACGCCGGGGTTATACCCAGGTGTTGATTTCTGAGCGAACGGGGCTGAGCCGCCTCACCATTCGCAAGATCGAAAAGGGAGACCCCAGCGTGTCCATCGGCCATTACCTGGCCGTGCTAAGCGTGCTCGGGTTGGCGGAAGATTTCACCAGCGTCGCTGCAGACGATGAACTGGGGCGCAAGCTCCAGGACATCAAGCTGATGAGCAAGAAATCCGGAACACAGCCATGAACGCGGATAAATAGCCATGAGCACCGAAGTCTTCGTCTTTGCAGACTGGGAGGAGTTCGAGGAGCCGACCTTAGTTGGCACGCTTCGGTCCTCTCCGGCACGTCAAAAAGAGCATTTCAGCTTCAGTTATGACACTGACTGGCTGCAGTCTCCTTATGCACAGCAAATCGACCCTGAGCTCAATCTCTATTCCGGAGAGCAGCACGGTGAAGACGACAAAAATTTCCGCGTGTTTCTGGATTCCTGTCCCGACCGCTGGGGTCGCTTGCTGATGAAACGGCGCGAGGCAATCCATGCCCGGCAGGAACAACGTCGTCCACGCGTGCTGTCAGAAATCGATTACCTAATGGGCGTACATGACCTGTACCGTGCAGGCGCCCTGCGCTTCAAACGCGAAATAGATGGCCCTTTCCTCGACAACGATGAACGCCTCGCGGCCCCGGCGCTCTCATCATTAAGGGAGCTTGAGTACGCCGCCGGGCAGGTAGAAGAAAATGTTTATAGCGATGATCCCGACTATGTGAAGTGGCTGTACATGCTTATGTCGCCGGGCTCTTCCCTGGGCGGTGCCAGACCGAAGGCCAGTGTGACCGACGAGGAGGGTCATCTGTGGATCGCCAAGTTTTCAAGCCGGCAGGATGATCACGATATTGCCGCCTGGGAATACGTCGCGTACCAGTTGGCGCTGGATGCTGGGGTGGTCATGCCGGAGAGCCGGATCGAGCAGTTCGGTAGTCACCACCACACCTTCCTGACCAAGCGCTTCGATCGCACTGCGGCGAGTCGTCTTCACTTTACCTCGGCGATGACGCAACTCGGCTACTACGACGGCGACTATGACGCCAGTTATCTGGAACTCGCCCAGTTCCTGACCGAGCATGGCGCCAACACCAAAGATGATCTCGCGCAGTTGTGGCGCCGCATAGTGTTCTACATCGCCATTTCCAATACCGATGACCATCTCCGCAACCACGGTTTCATCTACCATCGGGGAGGCTGGTTGTTATCTCCGGCCTACGACATTAACCCGGTGACACCTGCGAACGGATTGCATCTCAATATCACCGAAAGCGATAATCGGTTGGATTACGAACTGGCGATGGACGTCATCGAATTCTTTCAGCTGGACCGAGAGCAGGCACTGAAAATTAAAGATGAAGTGCTCGCCAGTGTCAGCAAATGGAGGGTTCCAGCAAGCGCCGTTGGACTAGGCAGGAGCGAGCAAAATCTCATGGAACCGGCATTCAATCTTTGAGCCGGATTTTCGGTCATTTTGCTACATGGAACGAACGTAAAACGCAAACCCGAAAAAGGCATGTATCCGTCTGATATTAAAAGGTTTTATCTGGACCCTCTGATAGTTCAAGTCCTCTCCTGGGCACCACTGTTTGACTTTCATGCTCTTCCCAATAAACGTCGGATTGGATTGGCGGGTTACCCCAGCCATTGATGTTTTCACCTATCGCTACCTTCAAGTTGTCATATCCCTGGCCATTTCAATATGTGGGCTGCCTGCGTCATCGAACACATCCCCCTGAGCCTTGAATCCAAAGCGCTCGTAAAACCCAATCGCAGTCATTCGTGCATTTAGGCGTAAATGCGGGACGTTTTGTGTCAACGCCAGATCTATTAAAGCGTGCATCAGAGTGGTGCCAACCGATTGGTTGCGAAAGGCTTGCAAAACAGCCATGCGACCAATACGCCCAAATACTTTTCCATGGGCATCGTTTTGCAACACTAACCGTCCAGTACCAACTGCGAGGCCATCAGCATCGAGTGCGATCACATGAGTCGCAAGCGCGTCGTACTCATCCACTTCGATTTCTTGGGGCACGGACTGCTCCTCTACGAACACTTTCAAGCGAATAGGCAACGCCTGCTCTGATAGCGCTGACCAGCTGCCTGACTGCCAATTGGTTCCGTGGTTGTGAGCCAACCCAATCTCCTCGTTCCAGCCGGACATGACAGACTGATGATTAACATTAATGGGACATGATCGAAGGTAAACTAAATACTTCGTAAATTTAACTGATCTAAACCTTGTTTGACATGCTCATCGCCGTGCTTGACGCGGTCGTTCCTGTATTTGGCCTAATCTTGCTCGGGTGGTTTGCTAGTCGACGCGGTTTGCTTTCAGCCAATGCCAGCGATGCGCTTAATCGCTTTGTTATTTATTTCGCCCTTCCCGCCCTACTCTTTGTCGCGATGGCGCGAGCCGACATTGACGCCCTCACAGACATCGAATTTGCCATCAGCTATGGCGGTGGCACTTTACTGACCATGTTGATCTACATCTGGCTAAGCCGGCGCGACGGTCTCACCAGTCTGACGCGTACGATCAACAGCATGAGCAGCGGCTACGCCAACACCGGATTCATGGGCGTGCCTTTGATTTTGATGGTTCTAGGCCCTGAGGCGTTGCCCCCGCTGGTCATCATGGTTGTTCTGACCATCAGCTTGCAATTTGCCCTCACGGTGATCGCCATCGAATGGCAGCAAGCAAGTGGAAAGAGTTTGATGCCGGTTCTTGGAAAGGTTGGCCTATCTCTTTTGAAAAATCCGATCTTAGTGGCGCCCATCTTGGGGCTTTTAAGCGCCGCAACCGATTTTGCGCCACCGTCAGCCCTTATGGGCTTAATGGACCTATTGGCCGATGCTGCCACGCCATGCGCCCTATTGACCATAGGCCTTTTTTTAGCCCAGTCACCAATCAGGTCTGCAAGTCCAGCCGTCCCCCAGATCGTTTTACTTAAGCTATTTGTACATCCCTTAATTGTGGGCGTGATGGCTCTGTTCGTGTTTGATTTATCACCGGTCTGGGCCTGGGCGGGTATCTTGGCTGCTGCCTTACCCGTTGGTACCGGCCCATTCATGTTGGCTAGCTTATACCGCGAAGACCCGGCGGTCAGCGCTCGCGCTATCTTTATCAGCACCCTTGGATCAGTGTTGACACTAAGCCTGATCATTGCGTGGCTTAACCTGCAATCGATCGTTTAAGTCTGGTATCTTTCATAGCAACATTGAGAACGCTTACGGCGTTATCACAAGATGGAGATATAACGTGTTGAATTCGCTCTTACCGCCTTTTAAAACGCAATTTGCGGTGTTTTGGATTGTGCTTGCAGCCAGTGTCATTGGGCCAATACTCTCACTCACTCTAGGCTGGGGCTGGTGGTTTCCAACCTTGGCGGCTTGGTTCCTATTGGCGACTGGCATACATGACCTAAGACAGACCAATCATGCGATTCGACGCAATTACCCCATTATTGGCAACATGCGTTACTTATTGGAGTCGATCCGTCCCGAGTTGCGGCAGTACTTCTTTGAAGATGACAACGATGACACGCCTTTCTCAAGATCCAAGCGATCGCTTGTCTACCAAAGAGCCAAGCAACAGCTCGACAAAAGACCTTTTGGTACGGAAGAAGACGTCTATGAGAATCGGTATGAGTGGATCAACCACTCCATGCAACCCGTTCACCCCAAGTCCAGCGATTTTCGGATCACAGTGGGTGGTAAAGACTGCACCCAGCCGGTCGAGCTATCGGTTCTAAACATATCGGCAATGAGCTTTGGCTCACTTTCAGCCAACGCCATCCTCGCTTTAAATGAAGGTGCAGAAATTGGTCGATTTGCTCACGATACTGGTGAAGGGGGTATCAGCAGCTACCACCTAGAGGCAGGCGGAGACCTCATTTGGAACATCGGCTCAGGCTACTTTGGTTGCCGCGACGAAAGTGGTCAATTTAGTGAAGAAGCATTCGTTGCCAACGCCACTAGACCACAAGTCCGGATGATTGAAATCAAATTGTCGCAAGGCGCCAAACCAGGACACGGAGGCATACTGCCAGGCAATAAAGTCACGGCTGAAATCGCTGCCGCGCGAGGCGTCAAAGCAGGGCAAGACTGCAATTCGCCTGCAGCCCATACGGCCTTTGATACGCCTATCGGTCTGCTTGAGTTTGTTGCACGATTGCGACGACTTTCCGGTGGTAAGCCAGTCGGTTTCAAACTTTGTATTGGTCACCCATGGGAGTGGTTTGCGATTGCCAAGGCAATGGGTGAAACCGGCATCAAACCAGACTTTATCGTAGTAGACGGTGCAGAGGGCGGCACAGGCGCGGCCCCTGTCGAGTTCATCGACCACGTCGGCACGCCCCTCAGAGAGGCGTTGCGTCTTGTACACAACACGCTTATCGGCCTTGGCATTCGTGATGAAATCAAACTAGGCGCCTCTGGCAAGATTGTTTCAGCCTTTGACATGGCCAGAATCATGGCGCTAGGCGCAGATTGGTGCAATAGTGCACGCGCCTTTATGTTTGCGATTGGTTGTATTCAAGCCCAGTCCTGCCACACCGGCCGCTGCCCAACAGGCGTCGCCACCCAAGACCCTATTCGGCAACGGGCGCTAGTGGTCGAAGACAAAGCGCCAAGAGTGGCCAACTATCACCGCAACACGCTGTCGGCCTTAAGTGAGCTGATTGGCTCTGCTGGCTTGCATCACCCTAAAGAACTACGCGCCCATCACATTGCCCTCCGCGTATCTGCTAGCCACGTCACCCTGCTGTCAACGGTTTTTCCAGAGTTTCAGTCAGGTGAGCTGCTAGATGGTGTGCTTAGAACCCGAGTCTTTAAGCTAGGTTGGCCCATGGCAGACCCTCAAAGCTTCAAGGCGCAAGGTAATATCACGGAAATGTTGGCCGAAATCGATACCGCCTCTACCCCAATGCCGGGCTAGTGTCCCAACTGGGGGGGAGCCGTAGAAATCAACGTCACTCGCGCAAAAATCAAAAACACTATCGAGTTCGATGACTAAAAACCAATCCGACGATGCGTGCAACCAGACACCGACTGACAAACCTCGCGTGCCACTGGCCATTGAGGATTACCTATCGGCCGGGGTAATGGCAGCCCTTGCATTAATGACCTTTGCCAATGTATTGGTCAGGTATTTCACCGACCAATCATTTGCGTGGACAGAAGAGATCAGTATTTTTCTCATGATTGTTCTGGCACTTGTGGCAGGTTCTGGTGCCTTCGCCCGTTATCACCACATACGGATTGAGTTTTTTCTTCAACGCTTCTCAACAAAAAATCAACGTTTGTTGAATCGAACCACCGCACTACTTAGCGCCTTGATGTTCGCC
Source organism: Orrella sp. (assembly GCA_046497085.1). GTDB lineage: Bacteria > Pseudomonadota > Gammaproteobacteria > Burkholderiales > Burkholderiaceae_B > Algicoccus. The sequence goes on along the minus strand of JAWOGG010000071.1, from coordinate 10,298 downwards.
ATATTGGCCGTACTCAGCGCACGCTTGGTCTGGGACCATATTCAGTATGAAGAGGTTTCACCGGGTATTGGCGTGCCACAGTGGTGGTACTCGATTTGGTTGCCTGCGTTGTCTACGGCCATCACCCTACGCTTGATCGGTGTTTGGATACGCCTCGGGAGGCGGTCATGATCGGTGTGGTGTTATTTGCACTATTTGTTGCCTTAATGCTGATTGGCACACCGATTGGCGTTGCCATGGGGTTGGCCGCTGCAACAGCGATCGCGCTATCTAACCTTGACACGATGTGGTTTGGGCTCTTGGCGCTGCCACAAAACTTTTATGCCAGTCTAGGCAAATACCCCTTACTTGCCTTACCCATGTTCGTACTTGTCGGCACCATATTTGAGCGTTCTGGTGTGGCTAGCCGGCTGGTCAACCTCGCCATATCTATTCTAGGGCGAGGACCAGGCGTTCTACCAGTAGTCGCCATATTAGTAGCCATGTTGCTCGGTGGTATATCCGGGTCTGGCCCTGCCACCGCTGCGGCAGTCGGCGGTGTGATGATTGTGGCCATGAGTCGGGCGGGTTATCCCAAGCCCTTTTCAGCCACAGTTATAGGCTCCTCGGCTGCCATCGACATCCTGATTCCTCCCTCGATAGCGCTGATCGTCTATTCCATACTCGTGCCAGGCGCATCCGTGCCAGCCATGTTTGCGGCCGGCTTGCTGCCCGGACTACTGTTTGGATTGGCCTTGATGGTGCCGGCATTTTTCTTGGCCCGTCGACACCGTATGGGGCAAGCCGAGGCTAACTTAACGCGCCCACCGTTTTGGGCGAGTCTGCGTCAAGCTTCGTGGGGGCTCGCAGCGCCGGTCGTGATTTTGGGTGGTATGCGCGCAGGTCTTTTCACACCGACTGAAGCGGCTGTGGTAGCGGTTTTCTACGGATTGTTTGTGGGTATGGTTATCCATCGAACCATCGGTTTGCGCGATTTATTCGCGATTTTTAGGGATGCCGGCGAGTTATCTGCCATTATTTTGATAGTGGTAGCTCTTGCAGGCATTTTTGCTTATGCCCTGTCAACGCTCAGTTTGATTGATCCCATCACACAAGCCATCACCAATAGCGGACTAGGTGAGTACGGCGTCTTGGCTTTATTGCTCGTCCTTTTGATCGGCGTCGGCATGGTGCTTGACGGCGTGTCGATATTTCTTATTTTTGTGCCCCTGTTACTTCCCATCGCCCTATTCTACGAATGGGACTTGGTCTGGTTTGGGGTCATGCTGACCATGATGGTGGCCATCGGACAGTTCACGCCGCCCATCGCCGTTAATCTGATGGTCGCTTGCCGCATCGCTACGGTGCGTATCGAAGACACGACACGCTGGGTGCTGTGGTTTCTGTTGGCGGCTAGCGTGGTCCTACTAACCATGATCGCATTTCCTGCCCTCGTTACTTGGATGCCAAATGCACTGGGCTACTAAACAAACTATTATTTAGTTGCAGTTATTCGATTCCTAAGGAGGATAGACAAGATGAAGTTCATCAAAACAGTAAAAATGGTCGTCGCAGCCGGTGCCGTGACCATGGCATCAGTGGCTGGCGCACAAGACTACAAAGACGAATACAAACTGTCGTTGGTTGTTGGTACCGCGTTCCCATGGGGACAAGGCGCCGAAATTTGGGCAGACTTGGTACGCGAGCGCACAGATGGTCGTATCAACATCAAGCTCTACCCTGGCGTATCACTCGTTCAGGGTGATCAAACACGTGAATTCTCGGCATTGCGTCAAGGCGTCATCGACATGGCCGTGGGTTCGACCATCAACTGGTCACCACAGATCCAAGAGCTCAATGTGTTTTCTTTGCCATTTCTGACGACAACCTTTGCGGGCACCGATGCCATCACACAAGGCGAAGTCGGTAAGAAGCTTTTCGAAGTGATTGAGCAAAAAGGCGCCATTCCTCTGGCTTGGGGTGAGAACGGCTTTCGACAGTTAAGCAACTCCAAACGCATCATCGATAATCCTGAAGCGCTTGAAGGCATGAAGATCCGGGTAGTTGGTTCGCCCTTGTTTATTGACACGTTCACTGCATTGGGAGCTAACCCAACGCAAATGAGTTGGGCCGATGCTCAACCTGCCCTGGCAAGCGGTGCGGTAGATGGACAAGAAAACCCATTGTCGATCTTTGTGGCAGCCAAGATGCAAAACCTTGACCAAAAATACATCACTCGCTGGAACTACATGAATGATCCACTGGTCTTCGTGGTGAACAAAGGCGTTTGGGCATCATGGTCAGAGGCCGATCAAAAAATCGTGCGTCAAGCCGCCATTGATGCAGGCAAGCAACAAATCGAAATTGCTCGCAAACCTTTGGTCGAAACCATCGAGGGTCTTGGTGTAGGTGTCACAGAGCTCACTGATGAACAAACGCAAGCTTTTGTGCAAGCCACAATGCCGGTTTACAACAAGTGGAAAGGTCGTATTGGCGCCGAACTGGTTGATCAAGCCGAGGCAGCCGTAGCCACCACTAAATAAGCCATCGAGCTAACCAATCACTGGTAACCAAGTGCCGCCAGTATTGAGCAGTTAAAGCGACCTAAGTCCCCAAACGGGCTTAGGTCGCTTGCATAACAGCCTGCAAAAATTGTTGCGTACGCGGATGCTGTGGCGAATCAAAAAATGAATGAGCCGGTCCCTCTTCCGCGATCTTGCCTTGGTCAAAGAAACACACCCGATCTGCAAACTCTTTGGCAAAGCCCATTTGATGGGTCACCATCAACATGCTCAAGTCATGCTGATCACCGAGCTTACGGATAACAGCCAAGACCTCGCCACACAATTCTGGATCGAGTGCTGAAGTCACCTCATCAAACAGCATCACCTTAGGCCGCATGGCCAAAGCCCGCGCAATGGCCACACGTTGCTGCTGACCACCAGACAATTGTGCAGGGTATTGATCCAGCTTATCGGCCAACCCAACCATTGTGAGTAGTTCGGCTGCTAGTTCACGTGCCTCGTGCTTTGTCATTTTCATGACGCTAATCGGTGCTTGCATACAATTTTGTATGGCCGTCATGTGTCCAAATAAATTGAAGTGTTGAAAGACCATTCCAATTTGACCGCGCTTGTCACGCAGATAACCCTTATCGGCAGGCACTAACCGATTACCTTGAAACTGGTGCGTCAATGGGACGCCATCGACGTAAATGACACCGCCATCCACTGACTCAAGCGTCATCAACATGCGCAAAACCGTTGTCTTACCCGACCCCGAAGGCCCAATGATCGCGACCTTCTCATTAGGGGCGATTGAAAGATTCAATTCATCGAGGACCACCAGATCCCCATAACGTTTACACACATTGTCAAATCGAACCATGGGAGTTGTCGCTGTTTCCATTAGAACGTCACCCGTCGGTTGAGACGTCGTTCAAAACGTCGGATTAGAAAAGCCGAAATCAGACTAAAAACCAAAAAGAACGCACCCACTAAAGTGATTGGTTCGACATATTGAAAACTTTCAGAACCCAAAATTTTGGCAGTCTGCATGAGTTCGAGCACGGCAATCGCTGACAACAAAGGCGTTTCTTTGAACAGAGCGACCAGGTAGTTGCCGAGCGCTGGCACGATCGGTGGAATCGCCTGCGGCAGAATAATGTCTTTAAATGTCACCCAAGTCGATAGGTTCAAAGCCGTAGAGGCCTCCCACTGTCCCTTTGGGACACCCTCTAAGCCAGCACGATAAACTTCAGAGCAATAAGCGCCGTAATGCACCCCGAGGGCGATTACCCCTGTCAACATGGCACCCATCGAAATGCCCACATGCGGCAAAATGTAGTAGAGAAAGAAAATCTGTATCAGAAGTGGTGTCGAGCGTACGAACTCAATAAATCCGGCAATGAGATAGCGCAGTGGCTTGGGAGCGGCCATACGCAAAATCGCCAAAATCAAACCCAACACCAACGCCATGAAAAAACCCAGCACGGTCGCTTGCAAAGTGATCAGCGAAGCTTCACCCAGTATTGGCAGAATTTCCCACGTGTACTCCCAATCCCACATCTTGCTTACCCGTCCATTTGTTGACGGCTTAAGCCGCGTGAGGCTCGGCGCTCAAGCGCACGCACTACCGCAGTGATAATCAAAGAAATACCCAAGTACAAGAACAGCACCAAGGTAAAGATCTCGACCGTGCGTAAGGTGTTTTGATTCAACTGCTGTGAAATGAATGCCAAGTCCGACAAAGTAATGAGAGAGACCAATGCCGTTGCCTTTAGCAACTCGATCAGAAGATTGCCCCAAGGTGGCAACATACCCACGAAAGCTTGCGGCAATATGATCTTAAAGAGGGCTTGGGAACCCGAGAAATTCAAAGCGGTTGCCGCCTCCCACTGCCCTTTCGGGACTGCCTGCACAGCCCCTCTGACCACCTCGGCGCCATAAGCCCCCACATTCAAACCAAGTGCCACGATACCCACCGTCATGGGCTCTAAGGTCACCCCAAAGTGTGGCAGCACATAGAACAACCAAAAGAGCTGCACTAAAGCCGAGGTGCCTCGAAACAGCTCAATGTACGCCGAGGCTACGGCTCGACTCACCACACCGCCGTACAACTTAGCTGCAGCCGCAATCAGTGCCGCCACAATCGCCACCAAGGTGCCCCCAGCGGTGATCTGAAGTGTCACCACTGCTCCAGCAAGTAAACTAGGGATGAATTCAGATAAGCCCAGACCAGCAAAAGCCAGTAGGGCCAAAGAGAAGCTGCCCACCCCGGCGAGCACCAACTGCCAAGGCGGCATCTTCATAGGCTAGCGAGCATCAACAACTATTCACCTGCGCATAACTGCTGCGCCGTCTTCTCTGGGAGATTCGACTCATCAAATCCAAATGGTGCAACCATCTCTAGGTGGGCTGGTGTACCAATAAAGGCATCCAATTGCTCGTTGACCGCATCACGTAAAGCCGTATCATCAAGACGGAAGCCAAAGGCGCCCTCACCCCGATAACTCTTGCCATCATGTGTAAAGGTAAAAGGCTCGGCCCGCTCGATAGCCGTGTCTTTACTTGCCAAGTCAGCAGCTGTTAGGGAGGTCAGTGCGGCGGCTGAGGCGCGATTTGATTTAACCGCGGCAATGGCGGACGCAAAATCTGGCACGATCAAGCGTTGCTTACGATCAAGACCCGCGAGTTCGGCGTGTTCAATCTCAGCCGTGCCAGCCACAAAAGCAATCGTCAGATCATTTTTAACCGCATCTTCATAATTATTGATGCTGTCAGGATTTCCCGTCTTCACCACAAACGCTTCACCGATACCGTAAGTCGGGTTCGCAAAAACGATTTGTTTGCAACGCGCTGGTGTGACGTACATAGAAGCCACAATCGCATCAAATCGACCGGCTTTTAAACCTGGAATCAAGGCACCCCATTCGGTGAGTACACCATCAACCTCATCGACCCCGAGTTGCGACATTACATGTTTAAAAACCGTTGGTGACTCTCCAGTCAGCTGTCCTGAGCTTGTTGCATAGGCATAAGGCGCTTCGTTGGCAAAGCCGATTCGAATGTAGCCTTGCTCCTGAATTTTCTCTAACGTGGTTTGTGCTTGAGCTTGACCAAAGGCCGCCACAGTTAAAGCCGCTGTTAAGGCCACCAGTGACCAACGTGATTTATTAAATAGTTTTGAGATAGCAGTCATAACCCCTCCTTGGGTAAAGTAACTGGGACGCAACAGACAAACTAGTGTCGTGCCAATTCGCTGACTCGCGTCAATTGCTCACGTTGAGCGATGAAATTAGGACGCGGTGGCAAGCCACAAAATGGATCGACCAACGCATTTTCTACGCTGTTGTAAACGACAAAGAAATTGCTGCGCGGGTAAGGCGTGATATTTGAGTTTGACCCGTGCATGGTGTTGCATTCAAAAAACGTCACCGAGCCTTGCGGCCCAGTCGGTGCCTCAATTCCAAAATCTTGTACCAAGCGCCTCAAGCTTTCCTCATCTGGCACACCTAGCTCTTGGCGTCGCAACGATTGTTTGTAGTGGTCTTCAGGCGTCTGACCAACACACGCCACAAAACGATGATGCGAACCAGGAATGAGCATCAACGGACCGTTATAAGGTGTGTTTGGCGTGAGCGCGATCGAGCAGCTGACTGCCCGCATGGCTGGCATGCCATCCTCCACGTGCCAGGTTTCGAAGTCAGAATGCCAAAAAAAGGGCTCCCCCCGAAAACCTTGCTTGTAGTTGATTCGCGACTGATGAACATAAGCGTCCGAGCCTAGTAGCTGTTGCGCGATGGCCGCAAGCTTGGGGTGACCGCACAGTCGGCGCATGATCTCACTGACTTCATGAACCGCAAAGATCGATCGGATTTGACCGCTTTCGGGCTCAATGACGCTTTGCGGCGTTGTTTTAAGCGATTCGTCGTCTCTTAGGCGGTCTAACTCTGCAACCACCTTCTCAAGTTCAAAGGGTTGCAACAATGAGTCAAACTGCAAAAAACCATTTTCTTCGTAGCGCGCGAGCGCCTGCTCATCCAAAGGGCCATCACTGGCTTTGCCGTAAACGACAGGGTCCTGACGAGCACTCACCTGAGGTTTTTCAGAAACTCGTGAAGGGTAACGGTCTACCGTTGTTGATTCCGATTCGAATGAGATTTTAGACATTGACAACCTCGCATAAAAATCAGCCTTTTGCCGTGTTCATTCACTCACAGCGTAGGCTCCTGTTTCATCGTGAACTTCACGCCCCGTTAGAGGCGGATTAAAAACACACACCATCCTCATATGTGTGCCTTTGTTGGCACACAAGATGTGATGATCATGTTCGTTAAGAGCGTAAATCGTGCCCGCCCGAATGGCATGGGTTTGTCCGCTCGCCAAGTCAGTGATTTCACCTTCGCCTTCAATGCAGTACACCGTTTCCAAGTGATTGCGATAGGCCATCTCTAATTCAGCGCCAGGTTTGATGATGGTGTCATTCACCGAATACCCCATACCCGCATCTTTAAAAATCAATCGGCGGCTATTCCAGCCGTCCGTATCGACATCGGCTTCTGTGCCCAAGATATCTTCTAAGTGCTTTACGATCATGTTCTAAACCTTTAAGTAAGGCCCCCATAAGGGGGCCAAATCATCAAATACCGTTATTCAGAAGTCACTTCTGCCTTCTCGGTGATCGCGGCCAAACTTTGCGAAATGGTGTCAAGACCAGTGTTTAAGTCTGCCTCGTCCATGGTCAAGCTAGGCAGTAATTTCAAAACTTGGTCGTCGATACCCGCTGTTTCAACAACCATGCCGCGCTCAAAACACTCATGTGAGACTTTAGTAGCGAGTTCTGGGTCTTCAAATTCAATCCCCCAGATCAAGCCACGGCCACGGATGTCGGCAGGCGTGCCCATTTCTTCCACGATGTCATGCAATCGCTTTTCAACCATTTTGCTTTTCTTGCGGATCGACTTCTCGAATTGATCATCGGCCCAATAATCAAGCGCCGCTGTCGCCGTCACAAAAGCTGGGCAATGGCCACGGAACGTACCATTGTGCTCACCGGGTGCCCAAACATCGAGCTCTGGCTTCATCAACACCAACGCCAACGGTAAGCCATAGCCTGACAACGATTTCGACAGTGTGATGATGTCTGGCACGATGCCAGCATCTTCAAAACTAAAGAAGGCGCCGGTGCGACCACAACCCACCTGAATGTCATCAACAATTAACAAAATGCCATGTTTTTGTGTGATCTGACGCAAACGCTTTAACCATTCCATGCTGGCAACGTTCACGCCACCCTCTGCTTGGACCGTTTCAATGATGACCGCAGCAGGCATTTCCAAGCCACTGCCACTGTCGTTGAGCATCGCTTCGAAGTAAGCCAAGGTGTCATTGTCTTTACCCAAAAAGCCTTCAAACGGCACTGCGGCAGCATTGTTTAACGGTACACCGGCACCGGCGCGCTTAAAGCTATTGCCCGTAACTGCTAGGGCACCAAGTGTCATGCCGTGAAAGGCGTTGGTAAAGTTAACCACCGTCTTGCGACCCGTGACTTTACGTGCCAGCTTTAATGCAGCCTCGACGGCATTGGTGCCAGTGGGTCCTGGGAATTGAAATTTATACGACAAGCCACGCGGTTTTAAGATCACATCGTTAAAACGTTGGATGAATCGTTGCTTTGCCTCGCTATACATGTCAAGCGTATGGGTAATACCGTCACCGAGCAAATAACGAACCAGCGGTTGCTTGATACGGTCATTGTTATGGCCATAATTCAACACGCCTGCGCCACTGAAAAAGTCCAAGTAACGCTGGCCGCTGATATCGGTCATCCAAGCGCCTTTTGCTGAGGAAAAGACGGCTGGAAAGGTACGGCAATAGCCTCGAACCTCTGACTCGTACTGTTCAAAAATATTCATCTCAATAAACCTCCTGGGAAATTTTCAAAAATAGTGATTCGACAGGCGCAGGGCACCGTCTGAATCGCGACTAGAGAACGGCTGAGGCCGTTGTTGTAGGTGTCAGTGGACCGATTCGGTAGATCGGCTCTGGGCAATGATCAGGCGGCAACAAGTCGGCAGTGAAGTGCGGACTAACCTCGCAACTCACACCCGTCTCGCGGGCGAAGCGTCGAAACAAACGGTCAGACGCTTGATTGTCTTCAGCCACTGTGGCCGTCACATATTGGATTGAATCGTCTCTCGCATGGTCTGACCATGCTTTCAGCATGCGACTCGCTAATCCCTTGCCGCGCCAAGATGGCAGTACGCCGACTTGCCAGCAAAAAATCGTATCGGGCGACTTGGGAGGACGGTAACCAAGGATGGCACCGATAATTTGGCCGTCGTGTTCAGCGACCAATGAAGTGTCTTGGAAATCACTACAAAATATGAGGTAGAAGTACGCGGTATTTAACTCTAATGTTCCCGCCTCACGTACCAGTTGCCAAACGGCAATACCATCTTGTGCACGGGGGGTTCGATAATGCACGCCCTCTGTGCCTAAATGCTGGGTTTGGGTCTCTGCCTCTATCATTAGTGGATTCATCACCTCATATAAACGTGTTTCGGAAACAACACGGGTGTTCTACAGAGGTAACATGCTGACTAAGACGGGTTGTATTATCCGCATTGATCAGTGTTTGGTTGAGCCTTCAACCCATGCTGTTGTAACGTATCTGTTGCTCGATGAATCATTTGCGAGTTTTTTTCTCGCTGATCCACCACGTCACACCTCTGTCCTGTTTTAAAAATTGTGCCTTAACAGGCTTCGTTAATAAAAAGGTTAGACAGTTAACCCACTCAACGCAATGTCGGTCTGTCATTTGTGATCACAAGATCACAACCACTTTGACTCACCACAAAACGTTGGAACAGGCTGCGATGCCGGACTGATTTAGTGGAGAACTTAATCGCCATGGTGACCTACCCGCAAGAACCCCTCAAACGCCATACGATGGCTGATACGGTGCACGACAAACTAAGAGGACTGCTGATTGCCGGCGCGCTCTCGCCCGGTGAAAAACTGACGCTTAGAGGACTTGCTGAACAATTTGGCACTAGCGTTATGCCTGTGCGAGAGGCCGTTAGCCGATTAAGTGCTGAAGGAGGCCTCGTTGTCTTATCTAACCGCACCGTGCGTGTCTCATGCCCTAACGCGAAAGCATTTGCGGAGTTGGTGCGTATACGATGTGCACTCGAAGGATTGGCTACCGAAGTGGCCTGCAAAAACCTGTCCGCTATCAAACTACAGCGTATTCGACAGGCGGTGACACGCTTTGAAAAGCAAGGCACCAAACCACGCCCGAACCCAACACTACTTGCACGAACCAATCGTGACCTGCACTTCACTCTCTATCGCGCGGCACAAATGCCCAAACTGATCGAGATGATAGAAAGTCTATGGGTTCAAGTCGCACCAGTCGTCTCTTTGACCTTGCGTCACGCCACTCGCGGCGTTGTGCAATGGGATGCCTTTGATCATCATGCGCGATTACTAGAGGGATTAACCGCAAGAGATGCCACCCGAGCCCGTCAAGCGGTGATTGACGATATTCGTGGCACCGGTTCGTTCATCCTTAAAACAGGGGTACTCGATGGTTTTGATCTGAACGAAGGGCCCATGACGGCCCAATCTTTACGAGCACCTAGGGTTAGGCGTCTTTAGTATTGGCGTTGGTATTGAACACCAGTACAAAGCAAATTCGACCCTCATTGACTTCACAAGTCAGTGAGGCGTTAAGCAACAATGCCAAGTCTCTTGCCAAATGCAACCCTAGACCTGACCCTCCTCTAGCCCCAGCGCCCACACCGCGGTGATACT
>JAWOGG010000069.1:0-3526 GCA_046497085.1 Orrella sp. | reverse complement strand
GGGACAACACACACGTGTGCAGTCTGCTGTGCAACCAACCGACAGCGTTTTACAAGACTTGGCCGATCGTCTGCGTCAAGCCGAGCGCCCAGTGATTTTGGCGGGACAAGAGCTAGGCCGTCACGACTGCTTTGCTGAGGCTGCGGCTCTGGCCGAACAGCTAGGTGCGCCGGTTTATCTCGAATCCGTTCCTTACAACACCCGCTTTCCAGCCTCACACCCAGCCAACATGGGTGAGATCACTCGCAACCAATACAAAGTCCGTGAGACGCTCGCGGCTTATGACTTGCTGATTTGCCTCGGTGGTGACTTGTTACGCATGTCGCCCATGGCCCCGGTCGAACCCCTACCAGAGGGCATGCCGGTGGTCCATATCAGTGAGCGTGACTGGGAGCTCGGTAAAAACTTTGTCACCGAAACCGCCATACGCGCAAACGTCGGCGATACCTTACGAGCCCTCTTGCCAGTGCTCAGCAGTAAGCTGACCGACACCGACCACGCCCGAGCAGCTCAACGCTTGGCTCAAGTCAAAGACCGTAACTGGCAAAGCACTCGCAACAAACTTGTCGAGTCGGCCACGAGCCATGCCAGTGACGTCCCAACCCACCCTGACTATGCGATCTTGCAAATCGTCCAAGCCCTTCCTAAAGACGTCATCGTGGTCGATGAAACGCTCACAACCGCCAGTGCGCTCAATAAACTATACCCAGCCGAAGATCCCTTGGCCTATTTGGGGTTGACCAGCGGTGGTTTGGGGTTTGGGATGGCCGGTGCAATCGGTGTGTCGCTCGCGCAACCCGAACGTCCTGTGGTCGCCATCATCGGTGATGGCAGCTCGCTTTACAGTATTCAAAGCCTATGGACTGCGGCCCACCTAAAGCTGCCCATCACCTATGTCATCGTCAATAACCGCAGCTATCGCATCATCAAAGATCGTCTACAAGCCATGCGTGGCACCGACCAGTTCGTGGCAATGGACATGACTGATCCAGCGGTTGATTTTGTGTCGGTGGCACAAGGATTTGGTTTGACTGCCACGCGCGTCGAAGAGCCAAGCGAGATTCACTCTTTTGTTGAAAAAGCCATCGCAAGCGGCAAACCTCAACTGGTTGAAGTGGTGATTCATAACGGTTATTGAGAGTGCACCTGACTGGAATCATCACTGACTGCAGTTCCTCCTAACTCACGCTGAAAGCAAAAAAACGGCCAACGCTTCAATTTGAAGGTTGGCCATTTTTTTGGGCTTATTGCTGTTGGTATTTAAGTGTTTTTAAACCTAATGGACTGCGCCTGATACGTTGTCCAAATGCAAGATCACACGCAACACCAAACGCAACATCAAACTCACTACAAGCCTGAGCACCTAAAAGTCTAAAAATTAACTTGTCTGTCCCTTTTTAAGGGCAGCGCATGGATCGGGACGCTTTTGCGGCTCAACGACTCGCATTACGTCATACAGCAAAGCATCAATGCCGCTCGGCTCAACGTAGCCGGCCACTTTGACGCGACTCGCTAGGTTAGCGGGCAACCACTGCATCACGCCCAAGTCACGTCGAACGTGACCATTGCCTGCGATCAACACTGCCCCTTGGGTTGAGTACTCCTGCATCAGTTGCGCGTATTTCACGTCACGCGCGGCCTGTGCTTTAACCATGGGGTCAATCGCATCGGCTGGCAACGCATTGCAATGACTTTTTGTGATGAGTTTGCGTTGATTGTCTAACCAAGGTTGTGGCAAGGGCTGATCAAGCTTGTATGCCTTGATCGTCTCATCATCAAAGACAGCACTAAACCCATCTTTCATGACGGCTTTGACTTGTGCGTTCGACAAGTTAGCAGCCACTAGGGGCAACTCATACTTCAACGCCAACGAAATCAATGGTTTGTATAAGTCCCAGTCCCAACCTTTCACGCCACCAGCAGTATCAATCACACATTGCGCGGTTTTGCAGGTCTGCCACGCGTCAGTCAATGCCTTTTGTTGATTGACGTTGAACTGCTCCATCAAAATGGCGGGGCGCCAGTCGCCACCCAGATTGGACTCTAGGTCTTTGAGACGATAGAAATGTCCTTGGGCGTTGTCGTGAACCTCACCCATCATCCACATCGGTGCGTTTGACGCTTCGGTGTTTGAGTCTTGGGCGCTTACCGTGCTCAACACACCAGACAGACCAAACGCCAATGTCAAACCAGCCACTTTGGCCGTGCTTGTTGCGCCCGTCATGAATAAATTAAATCCCTTCACCATGTTTCCAACCTTTGATCTGTAATGAGCCAAACAAATAACGCCAGGCAAACGCGCCCAAGTCCTTCACAATTTAGCAGATCCGAGGATTTCAGTCGCAGCGGCTATGGCGCCATCACCGATCGGTACTTTTAAGGCTCGCAAACCGCCCTCTACCCCTGCCAAACACCCCAAAATCATCGGTTCACTCAAATCGCCTAAATGACCGATGCGAAACACCTTACCTCTAAAAGGTCCCAGGCCTGATGCGATCGAGACATTAAACGATTCGCGCACCACTCGACGTATTTCGTCGGGATCAGCGCCTGTCACCGCAATAGTGGTCACAGACACTGATCGCGCCTCAGGCACTCGGCTCACAAACGACAACACGCCTGCTTCTGACCATACTTGAACGGCAGCTTGAACCGCTCTGGCATAACGGCGGTGCCGTGCCAGCACGCAATCAAGACCTTCTTTTTCAATAAGAGACAAAGCCGCTTGCAAACCCATCAATAGGTTCTGCGGAGGTGTGCCGCAGAACTTCAGATAAGCCGCCGGGCTCAATCGACGTATCCAATCCCAGTAGTATCTTGGTGATGCGCCCGCTGTGGCACGAGCCATTTCAATACCGCGCTCATCGACTGCGCAAAAAGCCAAACCAGGCGGGCACATCAAGCCTTTTTGTGTCGCTCCCATCACCACATTAACGCCCCAATCATCCATCTCAAAAGGCGCCGCAGCCAATGTAGGCACCACATCAACCACCAATAAGGCAGGATGGCCGCTGCGATCCATCGCTTGACGTATGGCCGGCACATCACTGGTGATGCTGCTCGCCGTATCGGTGTGAACAACATATACCGCTTTGATCTCGCGCGCATCATCTTCGCTTAGCGCTTGTTCAATGTGCACTGGATCGATTGGATAGCCTTCGGTATAGGGCGTGCGGATCACGACAACACCCATGGCCTGCGTCATCTCAGCCCAGTAATCGGAAAAATGTCCGGTCGATGCGATCAACACCTTTTGCCCAGGCGCCAGAAGATTTACCGTCACGGCCTCCCAAGCCCCGTGCCCGTTAGAGGCGTAAAAAAACACCGATGCTGATTGCGTTTTTAGGACCTGACGCAGACCCGATTCACAGGCAAAGATCAAGGGATCTAGCCTAGGGTCAGCCATGTCCATTGGCTGTCCACCGATGGCATCGAGCACCGCCTTGGGTACATGGGTCGGGCCGGGAGAATGCAAAAATCGCAGCCCCGCGAAATGCTCAGTACTCGACATGATCGCCTCGCGATG
>JAWOGG010000058.1:0-13664 GCA_046497085.1 Orrella sp. | reverse complement strand
CGTCTTGCAAAACCGCGTCAAGTTCTTCTATGTCGCCTTCTAGTCCCGGATCAGCCGAATGCAAGCGGTAAAGCAATAAAACCAAACCAGATTTCTGCTCGTCTACGCTATCCCGAAGACAATCGTAGAGTTCGTCAAACTGCCCTCCGAAGAACTGAGGATAGTCAACCGCTTTGACCACTGCCCTGAATAGGGCCGAGAGATTTCTGGCTTTTGAGCAATCAGCCACACACCACGCTAACTGAGCATCGGCGCAGGCGGACTGCAGAGACTCGAGATCGCCATCGGATTCAAACTTACCGCCTTTACTCACTAACTTTTGAATTTGTCGACTTGCCTGACGACCCATGGCGAGCACCCGCGTGTTGATGATTCAAGGACTGATGCGCGAATCGTATCCACAATACCGCCATGAATCAATCGAAAACTGTGTCTTAATTGAAACAGCATGCAACACTAAGGTACTCGTTATTCAATGAGCATGAGTCAGGCTAGCCCCCATGGTTGGCTTTGACGACCGTGAGCGCGGTCATATTGACAATGCGTCGAACCGTTGCGCTTGACGTCAAAATATGGATCGGGGCGTTAACACCGAGTAAAAACGGCCCCACAGCCACATTGCCGCCTGCGGCGGTTTTGAGAAGGTTGTAGGCGATGTTTCCGGCGTCCACATTAGGACAAACCAATAAGTTGGCCGGGCCCTTTAGGGTTGAATTAGGCAATACTTTGAGCCGTTGCTCTTCATTTAACGCACAATCACCATGCATCTCACCGTCTATCTCGAGATCAGGTGCTTGCTGGCGAATCAATTCAAGCGCAGCCTGCATCTTAGAGGCCGACGAAGATGAACCCGATCCAAAATTGGAACGAGATAATAGCGCCGCTTTGGGCACTAAATTTAAACGGCGCAGCTCTTTGGCAGCCGCTATAGTGAAGGCCGCTATTTGCTCCGCCGTTGGATTTTCATTAATGTGAGTATCAACCAATGTCAGCGTGTGGTCCGGTAATAACAAAATATTCATGGCTGCATAGGTCGACTCGCCGGGCGCCAAACCAATCATTTGATCGATGTAGCGCAAGTGATCGCTGTATGAACCGACCGTACCGCAGATCATGCCGTCCACATCACCAAGGTGAACCATCATGGCGCCAATCAAGGTCAAGCGACGACGCATTTCCACACGTGCCATTTCCTTGGTCACACCCCGCCGTGACATGATCTCCCAATAAGTTGTCCAGTACTTATGGAATCGATCGTCATAATCCGGATTTACCACTTCGACGTCTTTGCCTAAAACTAGGCGCAGACCGTGCTTTTCAATGCGGTCCGCCAAAACAGTGGGGCGACCAACAATGACCGGAGTAGCCAGCTTTTCATCAACCACCACCTGCACGGCTCGCAACACCCGTTCGTCTTCACCTTCCGTAAAGACAATCCGTGACTTGCCTTGCTGCCGAACAAAGGCCTTAGCCGCTGAAAACACGGGCTTCATGAAAGCACCAGAGTGATAGACGAATTGCTCTAGCTGTTCAAAGTAAGTGTCAATATCAGCAATCGGCCGAGTTGCAACGCCCTCTTGCATGGCTGCTTTGGCCACCGCAGGGGCAATGCGAGTAATCAAGCGAGGATCGAAGGGCTTGGGTATGAAGTACTCGGGGCCAAATGCGCTTTGGCCGCTGCCATATGCGGCCGTCACTACCTCACTTTGTTCTTCTTGAGCCAGCTGCGTGATCGCCACCACCGCTGCCTTTTCCATACCGCGCGTGATGGTTGTGGCTCCAACGTCAAGCGCACCACGGAAGATATATGGGAAACACAAGACGTTGTTGACTTGATTGGGGTAGTCAGATCGTCCGGTCGCCATCACCACGTCGTCTCTGACCGCGTGTGCATCGGCTGGCAATATTTCAGGGTTAGGGTTAGCCAAAGCCAATATCAATGGGCGCTTGGCCATTTGAGCGACCATCTCTGGCTTGAGCACGCCTCCGGCCGATAGCCCCAAAAACACGTCAGCATCAGCAATCACATCAGCGAGTTTTCTGGCGTCGGTTTTTTGAGCGTAGCGGGCTTTATCAGGATCCATCAGCACCGTGCGTCCCTCATAGACCACGCCTTCAATATCTGTCACCCAAATATTTTTCAAAGGCAAGCCCATGTCGACCATCAAGTCCAGGCAAGCCAACGCCGCGGCACCAGCACCTGAAACAACCACCTTAACTTGATCAACTGTTTTACCCACCACTTCCAGGCCATTGACGAACGCTGCTGTGACAATGATCGCGGTACCGTGTTGATCGTCATGGAACACTGGAATGTTCATGCGTTTACGCAATTCACGTTCAACCGTAAAACACTCAGGCGCTTTAATGTCCTCGAGGTTAATGCCGCCAAAAGTGGGTTCTAGGCCCGCGATGATCTCTATGAGTTTTTGCGGATCTGATTCATTGATCTCGATATCAAACACATCGATACCAGCGAACTTTTTGAATAAAACCGCTTTGCCTTCCATCACCGGTTTGGAGGCCAACGCTCCAATATTGCCTAGCCCTAGGACCGCCGAACCATTGGTAATCACACCGACCAAATTACCCCGCGCGGTGTAGCGAAACGCGTTTGCAGCGTCGGCCACAATCTCTTCACATGCTGCAGCGACCCCAGGAGAATAGGCCAACGCCAAATCTCGCTGATTCGAGAGCGTTTTAGTGGGGGTGACGGAAATTTTGCCTGGGCGTCCCTGCTCGTGGTAGGCAAGGGCTGATTGACGGAAGTTTTTGTCCATGGAAGCCAAGGTTCAGTGTTTAGAAACAAGGCTCGATTCTATCTCTTTTGAGCTGGGACGGACAGGAAGAGTCCCTCAGGGTCCATGATTGCCTTCACGCGAGCATCCAGTTCGATGTTGGATTCTGTGTCTATCAATCCTGCCTCTTGCACCATTTCCGCTGATTGCGTCGAGTCACCTGACTGAACCACCGCCTTTTTGTCAAAGGTTGCCGCAATTAACCATCCCAAAGCGCCCCCATGACCCAACACCAAATGAGCCAAATTAATCTCCATGCCATTTAGCGCGTCAAGCCGAAATACCCACGGCCAACGTTTGGCCGCTAGCGTCTCTTGAACCACTGGTTCAGACAAGCATTCGAACAATTTGGGAATGGTTTGTTGCGCCCGCAATGAACGCAATGGCTGGCTGTCACGGCTGCCGAAGGCGCCTAGCACTTCGATCGTGCCATCGGCAAATAACCACTCAACCGAAACCAATCCAAGCGCACTTAAGTTCATATCGTGACGGGCCACAACGGCCAACCATTGAGCCAAATTTTCAATTGAATCTGGCACGCGATGACTGATTAGTTCGGCTGCTTGCATGCCCACAAGCGGGCAGCCCGCTTGCACACGCCAACAATCGGTGTCGCCTAGCGGCATCAACGAGCCCCAAGCTGAACCGGCTTGCACCCACAGCACAGGCCTGCTTTCGTCGGCCGGCGGCAACGGCAGCCCGGACAGTGCCAAGCAGACACCATGCGCAGCGCACAGTGCACGGGCTTGCAAAACATCATCTAAGCGCTTAGGCACAAGGCGACCCGCTTGAGCGCTGATCGGTTTGACCTCTCCTTCGCAGGAACGCCGCAACTGAGCTAGAAATTTCAACCAGCCATCTTCTTGCGTTTGTGAGCGACCAAACAAAAATCGACGACGCGATGTGGGATCGGGCACTACAATTTCCTCAAATATTATTTACGAGACACCAACGATGACAGCCCCTCTGGCGCACCGCACCCAAGAAACGGCCACTTTCCATGCCATGGAAATATTCAAACGCACACTCGCCCGCCAGCAGGCAGGCCACGATGTGATTAGTTTGGGCATAGGAGAACCTGACTTTACCGCAGCCCCAGCTGTTGTGGCCGCCATGGGACGTGCCGCTGAAGCGGGATTGGGCAAATATGGGCCCGCGGCGGGCCTGCCGGCTCTGCGCAAAGCCATCGCTGATTTCTATGGTACGCACTTTGAAGCGCCGGTTGACCCCAACCGGGTGATTGTTACCAGTGGCGCTAGTGGGGCCCTGCAGTTGGCCTGCCTTGCCCTGATTAATCCTGGTCAGTCGGTTTTGATGCCCGACCCCACGTATCCAGCCAACAGTAACTTTGTGATGGCGGCTGGCGGTCGTACGCGTCTCATGACCACCGAGGCGAGTCACCATTTCCAACCAACCACTGATGACATCAGCAGCCACTGGGACGACACCACTTGCGGCGTACTGCTCGCCTCACCAAGCAATCCAACAGGCACTACGATTGATCGAGACTCACTGAAAGACATCGCCGATGCCGTCTCCAAGCGTGATGGTTTTTTGATAGTGGATGAAATCTACTTGGGCTTGTCTTACGACAAACCTAGAAAAAGTGCGCTAAATCTTTCTGATGACATCATCATTATCAATAGCTTTTCAAAGTACTTTCACATGACGGGTTGGCGTTTGGGCTGGCTGATTGTGCCACCACACCTGATTGAGCCAATTGAAAAACTCGCCTCTAGCCTATCTATTTGCCCACCAACCTTGGCGCAACACGGCGCACTCGCCTGCTTTGAACCCACAACCCTACAGTTGTTTGAACATAGACGAGAGGCTTTCAAAGCGCGCCGCGATTTTTTAGTGCCCGCCCTGGAATCGATGGGACTGTCAGTGCCAGCAAAACCGGATGGTGCGTTTTATGTGTACGCCGACATCTCGCGATTTTCTAATAACAGTACTGAGTTGGCTAATGCTCTTTTAGAAAAAGCCAACGTGGCAGTGGTGCCTGGGGTGGACTTTGGGCAAGCCCACGCGGCAAACACGGTACGTCTGGCATACACCATCGGATTAGACCGATTAAAAGAATCAGTGGCGCGAATGGATCGCTTCTTGAATGCGGGTTAATTAAGCGGAATCTTTGCGGCTAACGCCATGCGACGTCTTTCAGCCTGCACCTTCTTGCTATAGCCGCCATCATCGGGTGTGGTGGCGCCCACGTAGCACTTCAATCCCGCGACTTCGCCGCCTCTGCGGCGAATGCAATCCGCCAAAATCTGCGCGCCGATTCTAATGTTGACCTCGGGGTGAAACGCCGCTGTCGGAGGACGCTCTAACTTTTCAAATTTATCGGTATGCACCCGGGTCATCACCTGCATCAATCCTTGTGCGCCGGCATAACTTTCGGCGTAAGGATTAAATCGAGACTCGACCGACATAACGGCAAGAATCAAAACCGGATTGACTTTCAGGTCGGCACCTACCACGAGCGCCGACTCCACTATCCGATCAACCACCTGTCTAGCTACCCTGTACTTTCGCGCGATGTAGTGCTCTAGCGCCTTCATCTGCTCGTCCGTGATGCTGAAGGCCTCCATCGCCTCCTCAATTCGTGGCACTGGCGTATTGCCCAACAATCCAATCTGTTCGGTGCGTTCAATGGGTTCGGGAAGACTCGTTTTGGCGTAAGGTTCTATTTCCAGAAGCTTGCGACCCGGGACCTCATCAATATCGACGGATCGCAACTCTGGAACCAATCCTCCTGACTTGATCGAAGGCAAGGTGGTTTCGATGCCGTCAGGGGCCACGGCCGTAAGCAAAGCCTTGTGCAAAACAATGGCTTGCTCGCGCAAAATAGGCACAGTCAGTACCATCAGAACGCTAGCCAATACCGCGACACCTAAGTACGCGCCAACGGTTCTAACGACCTCAAAAACAAGCGTTAAAAAGTTGCGAGCACGAGCACGCGAGCTGAGTGATAATGCATTAGACATAACCGAATATTAACGTTTTAAGCAGGAATCTGACTTGAGATATCGCGACCTAAGAGATTTTATTGACCAACTGGAGCAAACGGACCGACTCAAACGGATCCCCACACCCGTTGATACAAAGCTCGAAATGACAGAGATTTCAACCCGTGTGCTGCATGCTGAGGGTCCCGCCCTGCTCTTTGAGAACCCACAGCACCAAGGCCAGCCCTCGTCTATGCCCGTATTGGCTAACTTATTTGGCACCCCAGAGCGCGTGGCATTAGGCATGGGTGCTGATGATGTCGCCTCGTTGCGTGACATTGGTCGCTTGCTTGCCTCATTGCGAGAGCCTGAGCCCCCTAAGGGATTCAAGGACGCGCTTAGCAAAGTTGCCATGCTCAAGGCGGCTCTCTGGGACATGAGCCCTAAAAAAATTAAGGGTGCTGCCTGCCAAGAGGTCGTCTGGGAAGGCGACGATGTGGACTTGAGTAAATTACCTATCCAATTGTGTTGGCCTGGTGACATCGCTCCCCTGTTGACTTGGGGCTTGGTCATTACGCGAGGACCAAACGCCAAACGACAGAATTTGGGCATCTATCGCCAGCAAGTGATCGGACCCAATAAGCTCATCATGCGCTGGCTTTCTCATCGAGGTGGCGCGCTCGACTTCAGGGATCACGCGCTTGCCAATCCGGGAACCCCGTTCCCTATAGCGGTGGCGCTAGGGGCAGACCCAGCAACCACGTTGGGTGCTGTGACGCCGGTACCAGACAGTCTTTCTGAATATCAGTTTTCAGGTTTGCTAAGGGGCGCGCGAACAGAAGTCACCAAAGCCATTGGCAGCGACTTGAGTGTGCCTGCCACAGCAGAGATCGTGCTTGAAGGACACTTGCTCCCCTCAACTGACCCACGGGCGATCAAACCAGAGGTACCACCCGGTGTCAGCACGCCACCCGAGAAGGGTTATGAAATGGCGTTAGAGGGTCCCTACGGTGATCACACCGGTTACTACAACGAACAAGACTGGTTTCCTGTTTTTACGGTCGATCGCATCACCATGCGACGTAACCCGATCTATCACACGACCTACACCGGCAAACCACCCGACGAGCCCGCGGTGCTTGGGGTGGCACTAAACGAGGTCTTTGTGCCACTTTTACAGCGGCAACTGCCTGAGATAAAGGACTTTTTCCTGCCTCCTGAGGGTTGCAGTTATCGCTTGGCCGTGATTTCAATTCGCAAACAATATCCGGGGCATGCCAAGCGGGTCATGTTCGGCATCTGGAGCATTTTGCGGCAATTCATGTACACCAAGTTTTTGGTGATCGTTGACGATGACATCAACATCCGCGATTGGAAAGAAGTCGTATGGGCCATGACCACTCGTATGGATCCGGTGCGTGACACGGTTTTGGTTGAAAACACACCAATCGACTATCTGGACTTCGCCTCCCCCGTTTCAGGCTTGGGTGGCAAGATGGGCATGGACGCCACCAACAAATGGCCTGGAGAAACACAACGCGAATGGGGTCAGCCGATTGAAATGGATGCCGCCACCCGTCAGCGGGTAGATGAAATGTGGGGCTCGCTCGGGTTATAGGGTGGGGAGCGGCGCAAAAGCCAGAGAAACATGGGTGCGCCGATCAAACTAATCACCACCCCAATGGGCAACTCGGCTGGCGCGACCAACCAACGTGACAACATGTCTGCCGCCAATACAGCCATCGCACCGACAACTGCTGCCAAAGGCAAAAGTTGCTGATGGTTGCTCCCAATAACACGCCTAAGCAATTGCGGAACCAATAAACCAACAAAACTGATCGCGCCGGTAAAGCCCACCAAGGGACCGACGAGCAAAGCCATGGTGATGATCAAAAATAGCCTGACGCGGTTAACCGAAACCCCCACTTGCTCGGCTTGGTGTTCACCCAAAAGCAGCGCGTTTAAGGCTGGCCACTGACGGTACAAAGCCCACAAGCCTAAGGCCACCCACGGCACCAAGACCAACACGACGGTCAGTGGCGTTCGGGCCATACTGCCTAAAGACCAGAAGGTAACCGATCGGATTTGCTGATCACTTGCCATGCTGATCAGCAAACTTATCAAGCTTAGAGCTAAGGCGTTAATGGCGATACCGGCCAGCAGCAATCCGGCTGAGCCAACTTGATGGCGCGCCAACTGCCAGGCGAGCCCGGTCGCTAGCAAAGCGCCAATAAAGCCTGCGCCACCTATCCATAACGCACTCGAGAGACTGAGCATCATGGCTGATACAGCGCCCAGAGCAGCACCCGCGGATACACCGACTAAGCCCGGCTCAGCCAATGGATTACGGAACAATCCTTGCATCACCGCACCGCCAACAGCCAGAACCGATCCGGTTAAAACGGCTAGCAAAGTCCTTGCTGAGCGTAACTCAAACACCAGCAGACTGATGCGATCTGACTCTAAGCTAGCCCAATTGACTGAGGCTGGCCCAACAGCCAAACTCAGGAGTATCAGCACGACTAGCGCCGCAACGCTAAGCCTCATCGCCCTTTGTCATCACCAGATGATCGCGAGGCGAACCACCAAGCAGAACCAGCAATCGCCACGACACTCATCACGCGCCCCCACCGCTTGGTGGTAAAGGCGGTTGATATTGTCGACAACAAAAACGGATAACGAGACAGCAGATCGATCCCTAGCCCCAGCTTGCCGGCTTTACCACTGGCCAACCATCGACTGACTTGTCGGCGAGGGTCCGCTGCCTGGCCAAGCTGTTGCGCATGAACCGATATCGACTGACGCTGCATGGCGGCCTTGGCTCGCAATAGTTCTATACGAACAGCACGATCAAAAGCGGCAGAGTGTCGTTTATTCATCACTGACCATCCTTAACAGACACTGACGGCACAGGGCGAGGATTAGATTCGTCCTCTTGGTCTGAGTCATCATCTGTCTGCCCTTGCGACAGGCTATCCATATATTGGGCATCGCGTGACAGCTCTGCAAGGGTCGCCGCAAAAGGTTGCCCATCCGGATCTGAAAGGGTTCGTTTAACTTGCAACAACACTAGCCCACCTATGGCTGCATATAGCCCGGCCAGTAGCAATACAACCCAATGAAGGTAAGGCGTATCCCAGAACAACAGCACCACAAAAAACGTCGCCAGTAGTAGCGCCAAGAACACCAAGGTGAAACCCAAAAACATCAGGCTTGCTTGGCGCAACAGGTCAGCTCTGGCTTGCTCCCACTCCAAGCCAAAAAGGGCCAAGCGTGTATGCAAGGCCCCCACCGTTTCAGCCAAAAAGGCTCGCAATGAACGAAACGGTGACATCAGCGGCGGCTAATTAATACGCCAATCAGCAAACCCGCGAGACCAACTGCTGTCATGGCCTGCCATGGGTTCTGATGAACGTACTCATCCGTGGCTTGCACCGCCTGACGGCCACGAACCAATAGATCTTCTTCTACATCAAACAAAGTGTCGCGAGAGCTCTTAAGGGCTGCCAATGCCTCGTCTCTTAACGCTTGGGCTTTGTCACCGGTGGCCTCTGAGGCTTCGCGAAGTAAACCCTCGGCTTCGTCCAGCGTTTTTTTAACGGATTCCACCAGCTGTTCTTGTGATGAGGGAGGGGTGACTTGACGGGTATTTCGTCTTGTTGCCATTTGCATACTCCTTTGCCGTGAATGACCAATCCATTGCTACTTGGTCCCAAAAATACGATCACCGGCATCGCCCAGTCCTGGCACGATGTAGCCAACTTCGTTCAAACCCTGATCGATAGCGGCCGTAAAAATTTGCACATCGGGATGAGCTTTCAGGACTCGCTCAATCCCCTCGGGGGCGGCCACCAAAACCAGTGCTCGAATCTCTTTGGCCCCAGCTCTTTTCAAAAGCTCGATGGTGGCAGCCATTGACCCACCAGTGGCTAACATAGGGTCAATGATGACAGCTAAGCGCTCATCAAGTGCTTGGGCCAACTTTTCGAAGTAAGGCCTTGCCTGCAGAGTCTTTTCATCTCGACTCATCCCTACTGTACTCACTTTTGCGCCAGGAACCAAGTCGAGCACGCCATCGAGCATCCCAATACCGGCGCGCAAGATTGGCACCACAGTGATTTTTTTGCCCGCAATTCTCTCCACTTGAACAGAGCCGCACCAACCTTCTTCGGTGGCAGGCTCAAGCGCTAAGTCCCTGCTAG
Organism: Orrella sp.; assembly: GCA_046497085.1. GTDB lineage: Bacteria > Pseudomonadota > Gammaproteobacteria > Burkholderiales > Burkholderiaceae_B > Algicoccus. The sequence goes on along the minus strand of JAWOGG010000058.1, from coordinate 3,716 downwards.
CTTCATACATCAGCAACTGCGCTATTTCTCGAGTCAACTCCCGAAAGCTTTTAGTACTCAAGTCGGCTCGGCGCATCAGTCCAAGCTTGTGTCGAATCAGCGGGTGATCAATTTCATGAATAGCCAATCTTGGGCCTTTAAAAGCAACTGATCAACGACTGATTAACCAATCGATAACCTCATTTTCAAAATTACGTGCTTTAAACGCCTGTGGATGATTAACCAAACTGACAAAAATGTAACGTTTGCCGGATTCGGACAAGACGTAACCCGCAATGGCTCGTGCGTCCCTCAAGGCGCCGGTTTTCATGTGGGCATAACCGCGAGTATCGCCGCGCAGCCGCCGCCTGAGTGTGCCGTCTGTACCTAAAACTGACAGCGAAGAGACGAACTCGGGCATCGCTGGTGATTTCCAAGCAATTTGCAACATTTTCGATACTTGATTAGCACTGATCTTAGAGCCACGAGCCAAACCTGAGCCGTTTTCAATCAACACTCCGTCGGTGGCCACGCCCTGAAGTTGTAGTGTTCGTAAAACCACTTCTGCACCACCGGCCACAGTGGCTGGACGCTCGCCATTTTCAGCCGCCAAGGTCAGCAACAAAACGCGTGTCATGACATTGTTGCTGCTTTTATTAATCACGCGAATCACTTCAGCAAGCACAGGAGACTGATGAGCCGCCAAAGGCACAGCATTACCAGGAATAGCGCCAGCCTTGACCGTACCGGTCATTTTGCCGCCTAGTTCCGTCCACATCGCCTGCAGTGCTCGGGCTGCGAAATCGGGCTGAGACAAGGCCACCCGGTAAAGGTCGAATTCGCCACAAGAACCAGTCGCTTTGCCGGTTATACGAAACCGCACTTGATTGCCCGACTGAATGGTTTTAGCGGCCACTTGAGGCCCGCGTCTGCAAGGCCCTGCCTGGTATTGGAGGTTACTTTCTATAGCGACGCCAGCCACTGGAGGATCAACAAACGCTCGCCACTGCTGCTTGTCTAACTCAGGAGTAAAGACCAACCTAACCGCTCCAAACCCCACCATAAAGACGTCCGGGCTGGCGTTATATGGTCGGTCTCCCTTGCCATCAAAAGCAGCTGGATCGATGGCTACATTATCAAATCGGGAGCGATCGATCACAATATCTGAGATTTGATCGATACCGCGCAACCTAAGTTCTCTCATCAGTCGCCAGAGATCCTCCAAAAGGATTAAGGGATCTCCACTGGGCCGCAGGTAAAGAGAGCCACTTAAAACCCCTTCGTCGTTAACGCGGGCGCCTTCGTCCATTAAAAAGGCCGTACGCCACACAAAATCAGGCCCCAACTCAGAGAGCGCGGTCCAAGTGGTGAGCAGTTTCATGACAGATGCTGGGTTTTTAAGGCTTTCTGCTCCGACACCACTGAGTCTTTCGCCGTCAACCTCCTCTATCACCATAGATAGGGTTGATTGGGGTAAGCCGGTTTTGTCCCAAGCGCTTTTGACCTCGGCAGGCATGGGTTGAGCGATGACTTGCGTTGCCAACCCTACCCCCAACAAACAGGCTGAGACGCGACCCCGCCAATGGCGATAAAGACCGAGCAATTCTTTGTGATGTCCCAACACTGCAGCTCCAAATCAGACAATTCAATAATCAGCAGGCACCGAACCGGATCAAATCATGGCATGATTCTGGGTTTGCGACAATTGCAAGTTTGTGACTTAGCTCTCCCGGCAATGCCCTAGTGAGCATTCGCGCCCTAATCAAGCATTCCAAGCATTCCAAACATTCAAATCCATTATGGCAGGATCTTTAGTGTCTGATCACCCTGAGCACCTAAACTCAGAACAAAAAACTTCTGCTGAGGCGGCAAGGCTAGAGGCTTATACGCTTGCCGATTTTGATTATGAGTTGCCCACCGAGCTGATTGCACAGCACCCGGCCGAGCAGCGTTCAGGCAGCCGGCTGCTTCATGTTGACGGCAGCTCAACCATTGCAGATCGTCAATTTACCGACATTATTCATTTATTGAGACCGAATGACTTACTGGTTTTTAATGACACGCGAGTTATTAAGGCACGGCTTTATGGGCAAAAAGAAAGCGGCGGCAAAATAGAAGTGCTGATTGACCGGTTAGTCGATAGCCATCATGCGCTGGCTCACATCAAGGCGAGTAAGTCTCCCAAAGCAGGCAGCCAAATTTTTGTTGGCGAGGGTTGTGCGGTTAGCGTCACCGGTCGCCACGCGGGTCTATTTGAACTCGAATTCGAACTGCCAGTGCTTGGTGTGCTCGACGCTCACGGGCACGTCCCTTTGCCGCCTTACATTGAGCATGCCGACGAGCCTTCTGATGCTCAACGCTACCAAACGGTTTACGCGAAGCATCCTGGGGCCGTCGCCGCACCAACCGCTGGCCTACATTTTGATGAGACCCTGTTACAGACATTGACTGACAAAGGTGTGCAACTGGCTTTTGTCACACTTCACGTTGGGGCAGGCACCTTTCAACCAGTGCGTGACAACGATCTCACCAAACATCACATGCACAGCGAGTGGTACACCGTGCCAACCGAAACCATTTCGGCCATCGAAACCGCCAGAAAAAAGGGTGGGCGCGTCGTTGCCGTCGGAACAACCAGTGTGCGCGCGCTCGAGTCAGCCTATCAGGCCAATGGCGGCGAACCAGCGGCAATCACCAGCGACACGGAACTTTTTATCACTCCGGGGTATCGATGGCAGGTAGTAGACGCTATGGTGACCAATTTCCATTTGCCACAGTCAACCCTCCTCATGCTCGTTGCAGCCTTCATTGGCATGTCCCCCATGAAAACGGCCTATCAACACGCCGTTCTCAATCGATATCGGTTTTTTAGCTATGGCGACGCTATGTTTTTAGAGAAAGGGTTAACACATGCGGTTTGAAGTACTCAAAACAGCAGGTAACGCCAGACGCGGCCGTCTAGAACTTAATCACGGCGTGGTGCAGACGCCTATCTTTATGCCCGTTGGTACCTATGGCAGCGTAAAAGCCATGTTGCCGCACGAGCTCGATGAAATCGGGGCCCAAATTGTTTTAGGTAACACCTTTCACTTGTGGTTGCGGCCTGGCACAAAAATCATCGAAGCTCACGGTGGTCTGCACGGATTCATGGGCTGGCAAAAGCCCATCCTGACCGACTCAGGCGGTTTTCAAGTCTTCAGCCTCCAAGGCATGCGCAAGATCACTGAGGAAGGTGTGCGCTTTGCTTCCCCTATTGATGGCGCCAGACTTTTTTTAACCCCTGAAATATCCATGCAAATACAAACGTCTCTAAACAGCGACGTGGTCATGGTTTTCGATGAATGCACCCCTTACAAAATTGGTGATCAAGTCGCCACTCATGAGCAGGCCGCCACCTCTATGCGCATGTCCGCTCGCTGGGCCCAACGTTCAAAAGCAGCATTCGAGGAGGCGGGCAATCCCAACGCCCTATTCGGCATTGTTCAAGGCGGCATGTATGAGGACCTGCGAGATGAGTCCTTGCAGCGTCTGACTGAGATCGGTTTTCATGGGTACGCCATCGGCGGCTTATCGGTGGGGGAGCCGAAAGAAGACATGCGCCGGGTCTTAGCCGATATTGGACCCAAATTACCTGCAGATGCACCACGTTACCTTATGGGAGTGGGCACACCTGAGGACTTGGTTCAAGGCGTGAGCGACGGTGTGGACATGTTTGACTGTGTCATGCCCACTCGAAA
>JAWOGG010000234.1:0-3390 GCA_046497085.1 Orrella sp. | reverse complement strand
TTGATTTTTTACCCAAGCCGTTCGATGTGAATGAAGCGGTCAGCTTGATTACCCGTGCATTGCAAGAGTCTATGTCATTGCAAGCCAATGAAACTGATGAGTACGTGTCTGGTGCTTCGATGAACACCAAAGGCAAATCAGCTAAGGCGATGTTGACTCAGTCGAGCTCTCCAGCGATGCAAGAGGTGTTTAGAGCGATCGGTCGGTTGGCTCAATCGAACGTGACTGTGCTAATTACAGGCGAGTCGGGTACAGGTAAAGAATTGGTTGCGCGGGCACTGCATGATCATGGTGCGCGCGCCCGAGGACCTTTTGTGGCCATCAATACCGCGGCTATTCCCCATGACTTGCTTGAAGCCGAATTGTTTGGTCATGAACGTGGTGCTTTCACTGGCGCCAATGCAAACCGGCGTGGTCGGTTTGAAGAGGCCACAGGCGGCACTTTATTCCTCGATGAAATTGGCGACATGCCATTTGAGTTACAAACTCGTCTATTGAGGGTTTTATCAGACGGCAGCTTCTATCGTGTTGGAGGCTCACAACCCATTCACGTTGATGTTCGAATCGTGGCTGCTACGCATCAACCGCTCGAAGAAAGAGTGCGTGAAGGAAAGTTTCGGGAAGATTTGTTTCATCGCTTGAATGTGATTCGGCTTCGCTTACCACCCTTGAGAGAACGGCGCGAAGACGTCCCTGAGTTGACCCGCTATTTTTTGAACATCAGTGCACAATCACTTGGCGTGCCGGTTAAGACCTTATCATCGGCGGCAATGAATGCGTTCCAAAAATTTGATTTTCCTGGCAATGTTCGTCAACTGGAGAATTTCTGTCATTGGCTAACTGTGATGGCACCAGGCAATACGGTTAACGCCAACGATTTACCACCAGAGATCGCTCAACCTTCAGCGCTAAGTAAGGGCATGAACGTTTCTGAAACATCCCTCGGTGTAAGACCACCCGAGGCGAGCAATCCCATCAACGCAATCGATGCGGTCTCCCTTGAGTCGTCCAATGCTTCGGGCAACGTCTTTTGGGCGCAACTACTGGCACAAGACGCGGCCGAGCGTTTGCACCGGGCTGAGCCAGAAGTGTGGAGCCATTTAACCCAGGAATTTGAAAAAGCCATGTTAGGGGCAGCCTTGGAAGTCTGTCGTGGACGCAGGGTGGAGGCCGCCGCACGACTGGGCATGGGCAGAAATACGATTACTCGTAAGCTACGTGAGCTTGGTATGGATGGCGCCTAAGTCTTCTTCCTAACCACAAGAGAGACATGGCGAGAATTTGCTTGGCACTTTTTGCTACGCCATTAAGTCACCTGCACTAACTCTGCAGCTTTTCTTCATATACATGGACAAAAGCAGGCCTACCCATTTACGTGCATTATCTTTATCTATTAATATCAAAAGCTTAATAGTAGCTAGCCTTTTTGGATATGACCGATGAGCAAACAGATCATTCAAACTTTTTCAGCCCCAGCCGCTGTGGGGCCTTATTCCCAAGCCGTTGCCACTTCCGCGTCTCAAATGGTGTATTTATCAGGCCAGATCGGATTGAAGCCCGATACTGGTGAACTAGAGTCGAGCTCGTTCGAAGCCCAAGTCAAGCAAGCCTTCAGCAACATGACGGCTGTCATTGAAGCGGCAGGTGGGAACTTAAACAATATTATAAAGTTAACCCTATATGTCACTGATTTAAAATCATTTAATCAAGTCAATGAAATCATGGCCAGCGTGATTCCCGAGCCATTCCCAGCTCGGTCGACGGTTGAAGTCAGTGGCTTGCCCAAAGGCGCGGATTTTGAAGTCGAAGCCATCCTCGCCCTCTAAGAAATCGGCTAAACCCAAACAGGCTGCCTCGCCCTACGAGAAACTCGGTCTATTCACGCCGACAGATTTCTTGTTGCATTTTCCTTTGCGATACGAGGATGAAACCTGCTTACAGCCGATTGGCCAAGCGCGTCCCTATGCGTCGATTAACGCTGAAGGGGTAGTGACGCAAGCGGACGTTACTTATCGTCCCAGAAAATATTTGGTGGCTAAGCTGCGAGACGACAGCGGTGAAATCAACTTGCGCTGGCTTAATTTTTATCCCAGTCAACTGCAACAGATGCAGGTGGGCAAGCGCTGGCGAATCCGCGGGGAAGTAAGGCCGGGCTTTAACGGGCTCGAATTGATACATCCTAGGGTCAGTAAAGCCGGTGCGCCGCTGCCCAACACACTAACGCCTGTTTACCCAAGCACTGAGGGCTTGACCCAGAAGGCTATTCGAACTCGCATTCAAAGTGCTTTGCAAGTGGCTGATATTGATGACACTTTGCCTGAAGATGTGCTTGAAACCTTCCATTTATTACCATTCAAAGAAGCTATCCGTACATTGCATTCACCTTCACCCACAGAGAGCGTCAGTGCTCTGGAAGCCCGTACTCATCCGGCCTGGATACGGGTCAAGTTTGATGAATTGTTGGCGCAACAACTGAGCTTGGCTGATGCACGCCAAGCGCGCCGATTAAAGCAAGCTGAGCCATTAGGCGATATTGACACAGGCCAATCACTGGTGCAGCGGTTACTGGCTGCCTTACCGTTTGAGTTGACTGCTGCACAAAAGAGAGTGGTAACTGAGATACAGAGCGACATGGCGCAAGCGTTTCCCATGCATCGACTGCTTCAAGGTGATGTGGGTAGCGGTAAAACCATTGTTGCCGCATTGGCGGCTTTGCGAGCCGTAGAGCACGGGAAGCAGGCAGCCGTCATGGCGCCAACTGAAATTTTGGCTGAGCAGCATTATTTGAAATTTAGCGCTTGGGCGCAGTTACTTGGTTTGCATTGCGCTTGGCTCAGCTCAGGGCTCTCGGCCCCCTTAAAACGACAAAGCCTGGCTGACATTGCCTCTGGCAAAGCGCAGCTCATCGTCGGCACGCAAGCATTAATTCAACAGGGCGTGACGTTCCATGATCTTGGGTTAGCTGTGGTCGATGAGCAGCATCGATTCGGCGTTTCTCAACGCCTCGCATTGGGTAACAAAGGGGTGCAAGCTGAGACACCAACACTATTCCCGCATCAATTGACAATGAGTGCCACGCCAATTCCGCGTACTTTAGCGATGACGTTTTTTGCAGATTTAGATGTATCGGTCATTGATGAGCGGCCACCAGGCAGAACGCCCGTCAAAACCAAATTAGTGAGTGCGAACCGCCGAGACGAAGTCATACAAGGCATTCGGGCAGCGGTTGCGAGCGGCGGCCAAGTTTATTGGGTTTGTCCGCTAGTAGAGGAAAGCGAGGCCTTGCAACTGCAAACGGCGACGGATACCCATGCGGCTTTGTCTTTGGCATTGCCTGACGTATCGATTGGTCTGGTACATGGACGTCTAGGCCCCGCTGATAAAGCTGCC
>JAWOGG010000119.1:0-3527 GCA_046497085.1 Orrella sp. | reverse complement strand
GGTGCAAAACCTAGCGCAAAACCTCTCGTCTGAAGGTATTGATGTGATGAAGTGGGTCTGGAATCACGATGACGGACCAGTGACCATTGGCGATCTGTTGCGTACACGCGACCAAATCCGTTCAGGCCGCATCAGAAAACTGGCCATGGCGCGTAGCCAGCACCGGCTTTTAGAAGAGGCGCTAGCAAGCGCCTCGATTGAGCCCGCCCAGGCAGAAGAGAACAGCAATGCCGATAGCCACCCCATACCAACCGTCACGGTGCGCGAATAGGTGACACAACAATGTTGTTCATAGTGCCTAAAACCACCGGCACTATTGCAAAAAGTAACTTTTTGTGTAACTCTTAAGCCTATGAATGGCGTCAGACACAATCGAGTTGTAGATCAAGCGAGCACCCTCGCGGGTCACTGCTGCGCCCTCAATACCCCCCTTCAGTCCTCCAGCCTCGCGCTATCCCTGCTACTACCGATCGGTTGCCGGGCCTAGAGCCCTGTGGCAGTCCGGCAGCCCTTATAAAGCCACCTTTGACCGCACGCTTTAGCGCGCTGGGCGACAATACTTATCTGTGACTAAAAGACTGAGCCTTCCTTGAAGGTTTAATGAGGCAAAAATGCTTACCAATCCATCAACAAAATACATCCCATTCAAACCCTTTGAGCGTGACTTTGCTGAACGCACATGGCCAAGCAAGCGCATCACGCAAGCGCCTATTTGGATGAGCACGGATTTACGGGATGGCAACCAATCCCTGATCGAACCGATGAGTGTCGAGCGCAAGCTACAGTTTTTTGAGATGCTGATCAAAATCGGTTTCAAAGAAATTGAAGTCGGGTTTCCATCAGCTTCACAAACAGACTTCGACTTCGTTAGAAAGTTGGTGGATGAAAAGCGCATTCCTGATGACGTCACCATCATTGCATTGACCCAAGCGCGACCAGAGCTGATTGAGCGCACCGTGGAGTCGGCTGCTGGCGCTAAAAAAGCCATGATCCACCTCTATAACGCGTGTGCACCAGCCTTTAGAAAAATCGTCTTCAACATGTCAAAGCAAGAGGTCATGGCAGTGGCCGTTGAGGGTACCCGTCACGTGATGGCGTGCATGCAAAAGCACCCGCAAACAGATTGGTACTACGAGTATTCACCCGAAGTGTTCAGTACGACCGAACCCGAGTTTGCTTTAGATGTCTGTAATGCGGTCAGTGAAGTGTGGCAGCCAACACCGCAGAAAAAAATCATCTTTAACTTGCCGGCTACCATCGAGGCCACCACGCCAAACATGTATGCCGATCAAATTGAGTTTATGCACACTCGCTTGAATCAGCGTGACAGCGTTCTCATCAGCGTTCATCCCCATAATGACCGTGGCACAGCCGTGGCAGCCGCTGAGCTCTCTTTGATGGCAGGCGCTGATCGGGTTGAAGGTTGTTTGTTTGGTAACGGTGAGCGCACGGGTAATGTGGATTTGGTGACCTTGGCCTTGAACTTGTACACCCAAGGCATTCACCCTGGCTTGGACTTTTCTGACATCGATGACGTTCGCCGTTGCGTTGAGCATTGCAATCAATTGCCGGTCCACCCCAGACATCCTTACGTGGGCGATTTGGTGTTTACCGCGTTTTCTGGTTCGCACCAAGATGCCATTAAAAAAGGGTTTTCTGTACAAGCTGCCGATGCCGTTTGGGAAGTCCCATATTTGCCAATCGATCCCGCTGATCTTGGGCGTAGCTATGACGCGGTCATTCGAGTCAATAGTCAGTCAGGTAAAGGGGGCGTGGCTTATCTGCTTGAGCAAGAGCATGGCTTGGCTTTGCCGCGACGTTTGCAAATTGAGTTCAGCCGGGCGATTCAGCGTGTCACCGATGAAACCGGCAAGGAGGTCAGCGCGCGCGATGTTTACGGTCTCTTCGAGCAAGAATATTTGGGCAAGCAAACCCCATGGCAGTTAATTAAGCACCGTATCACTGGTGAGCCCACAGCTGGCGAAGGCAAACAATTCAGTATCGAAGTTGAGTTTGATGTCGACGGCCAACGACAAACGCTAACGGGTCAAGGCGATGGCGCCATTTCAGCGTTTGTGAATGCGCTTCATTTACCGGTTCGCATTTTGGATTATCACGAGCATGCGATTGGTGCCGGTACCGAGACTCAAGCGGCGTGCTATGTGGAAGTCAAGATCGATGAGGCACCTGCCGGCTTTGGGGTGGGCGTGGATCGCGACATCGTAACGGCATCATTTCGAGCTGTTTTGTGCGCCGTGAACCGATACTTGGCAAGCCAAGCGCCTGCCACTCAGGCAAGCACAGAGCACGCGACAACCGTTTAAAACGACAGTTGGCACTCTCTAGCCCCCTAGCCTGCTAGGCGGGCTAGCTCACGCTCATCGAACCCGGCTTGGCGACGCGCTTCCCAATTGAAAGGACCTCGTAGGGTTGGTGCGTCGTATTGTGCGGCAAGTTGATCATAGGTGTTGTAAGGGTCTAAACCACGAACCGAGCACACGTGTCTGTACCACTGGTTGCCGATACCCACGTGTCCAATCTCGTCTCGCAAAATCACATCCAGAACTTGGGCGCTTTGCTCATCGCCCGCATGGGCAAGTTTGCGGCGAATGGGTAAAGAGGCATCAAGCCCACGAGCTTCTAAGGTTCTGGGAACCAAGGCCAGTCGAGCCAACAAATCTCCAGCGGTTTTGTGTGCCATTTCCCATAAACCGTTGTGCGCCACAAAATCGCCGTAGTCATAACCCAAGGCTGCTAGCCGGCCACGCAATAGCTGGAAGTGCATCGATTCTTCTTTAGCAACTTGGAGCCAGTCGCGGTAAAAAGCAACCGGTTGGCCGGCAAATCGCCAGACAATGTCGAGCGCCAAATTGATGGCATTGAATTCAATGTGTGCCAGCGCATGCAGTAAAACTGCACGTCCTTCAGGTGTGCTCACACGCCGCAACTTGAGTGCTGATGGACTGACCAATGAGGGCTTTTGAGGACGACCAGGTGAGTGAGGTAACGGCGCGGGTTCGGCGAACTCGATTGTCACATCGGCGGCTTGATCGAGGTCTATTTGATCAACGGCTTGGCATTTTTGGTCGACATCCCCACATAGCAGCGCTGCGAGCGCTGTCTGCCTTGGGTCCATGGTTTGGGGCTGTGGGCTCAGTGTCATATGATTCGGTGTTGGCTCATGCTGACTGAAACCCTCAGTAAAACACGTTTGGAATCCCTTTACCTATGACAACCCTAGCCACCACAACTGATCAGAACGCAATCCCACTGTCCGCACTGCTGCCTGGCATAGCCGGATTGATTCCTTTTTGGGTATTGGCGTTGTCTTCCCTGTTACCGACGGGCATTCCCGCTTTGATTGCTTTGATTGGGTTTGTCACCTACGGCGCAGTGATTCTGAGTTTTGTGGGGGCGATTTGGTGGGGTTTGGCCGCAGCCGCTCCAGGTGGCCCCAAAGCCATGATGTTTTTGTGGAGTGTGATGCCAGCGCTGATTGGTTGGTTTGCCACCCTGGTGGCTACCGA
>JAWOGG010000099.1:0-11135 GCA_046497085.1 Orrella sp. | reverse complement strand
AGACTCCAAAATACTAGGCTGTCGACCAGTGCAAAGCCGCTTAATCCAGCGGCAACCAGCACATAGCCAAGACCATAGATGAGTCGAAATGCTTTGGTTCGGTCTGCTAAATTGCCAAGCAGTGGGGAGGCTAACTGGCCAATGTAAAAACAAGCTACCACGATACCTGCAGCCGAGCTTCCCAACGCAGTACCCACGACAAGCGGTAACAAGATAGGTGCAAGGCCAAGAACGGCCGCTCCTTGAAAGGCATAGCCGTAGTACCAAGGGGAAATGAACTGCTTGAATTGACTCATTTAGACTAAGCCCAGAATCGTTTGGAGTTCGTCGTCACCTTAGCAGTGACTGCATGGCTGTGTCGAGAACTAACCCAATTAAGCACCTTAGGGCTTAGGTTTTTAGTTCTTTTAGGACCTCGTCAGTGTGTTCGCCAAGCTTTGGGGCAGGGCGTCGAAACTGTCCTGGTGTCTGAGACAAGCGCGGAATGATGTTATGCATCGGCACATGACCAAGCGAGTCATCGGGTAAATCAACAATCGCTTCTCGACCCAGCACATATGGGTGGTCAACCAGTTCAGCGACAGAGTAAACAGGGCCGACAGTGACGCCAGCTTTCTCAAAAATGTCGAGGTTTTCTGCTTGGGTGCGGGCAGCAATGAATTGACCAATGATTTCGTCGAGTGCATCGCGATGTTGAACCCGAGCGTCGTTATCTGCAAAACGGGGATCACTTTTGAGGTCGGGTCTATCAATGGTGTCAAAAATCCGCATAGCCATGGCTTGCATTGATCCCGACATCGAGACGTAAAGGCCGTCTGAACAACGGTAGAGGTTGCGTGGCGCGGTGTGTGATGATTGATTGCCAGATCTGAGGCTGACCTCTCCTGTGGCCCTGTGTTTGGCGGCCTCAGAAGAAATCACAGAAAAAATAGGTTCAAACAAAGAGAGGTCAATGACTTGGCCTTGGCCGGTTTTTTCTGCGACACGAAGTGCGGTTAAGACACCGGCCGCGCCGTAAACACCCGCAATCATGTCTGCGAGTGCCAGAGGCGGGAGTGCTGGGGGTTTGTCGGCAAATCCATTGAGATGGGCAAAGCCAGACATGGCTTCAACGAGCGTGCCAAACCCTGGTTTGTCTTTGTATGGACCGGTTTGCCCCCACCCTGAGACGCGAACCACTAGCAGGGCTGGGTTGATCGCCAACAATATATCTGGCGAAAGTCCCATTTTTTCTAAACCGCCTGGCACGAAGTTTTCAATTAAAACCTGCGCAGTGGCTACCAGTGATTTAAAGTCGTTCAGACCCTCTTCTGTCTTGAGGTCCAGCACCACAGAACGCTTGTTGCGACCATACACTTTCCAGTAGATATCGTGTCCGCCTTCGCGCCAATTTCTGAGGTCATCGCCCGTCTTGGGGCGTTCAATTTTGATGACATCCGCGCCAAAGTCCGCCAAATAAGCCGACAGCATGTTGCCAGCGACCAAACGTGACATATCCAGTACACGCACATCATGTAGCGGTCCTTGTCGGCTGTCATCAAAGTCTTTCAAACTGCTCTCCAGATAATGGTTGGGATCGATGATCTTCAAACACTCGAGGTCAACCTCGTAGTACAAGAGGTGTGAGCAAGCGCCGTCTCTTTATTGAGAGTCGAGCTTAGCGCACCAGATCACTGTTTGGAGGAAGTATGGACGAGAATGAAAACTACAAGGCGGGTCTTGCCGTCAGAAAAAAAGTGTTGGGCGAAGCGCATGTCGACCGTGCCATTAATAATGTCGATGAATTCACAGGCCCGCTGCAGCAATTCTTGGTCGAGCACGCTTGGGGTGCCGTTTGGGTGCGTGACGGACTGACGCATCAGGAACGTAGCTTGATTAATTTGGCCATGCTGACTGCGTTAAATAGACCTCACGAGCTTAAAGTGCATGTGCGTGGGGCAATCAACAATGGCGTAACGCGTGAACAAATTAGAGAAGTGTTCTTGCAGACAGCGGTATATTGTGGGGCGCCAGCAGCTATCGACTCGTTTCGAACGGCCCAACAAGCATTTGCTGAAATAGAAAAAGAGCAGGCCGACGGCGTGGCTTGATCTTATATGGCCAATTACGAGCAATTATTTTAGGGGCGGCGTCTTGCCGTCCCTGTACATTTGAAACTAACGAGACAGACCAATTTATGGCCTTAGGCGCGACGATCTACAAAACCGAATTGCATGTGGCAGATAGTGATCGGCATTACTACGGCAGCCACTCATTGACTGTTGCGCGCCATCCGTCTGAAACAGCAGAGCGCATGATGGTCCGGCTAGTGGCCTTTGCCTTAAATGCTCATGAGGAGTTGGCATTTACCAGGGGTATCAGTACCGCCGATGAGCCTGACATTTGGCTCAAGGATTTGACGGGTGCCATAGAATTATGGATAGAAGTTGGACAACCGACTGAGACGCGTATTCTTAAAGCGTGCGGTCGTGCTAATCAAGTCATCGTCTACTGTCACAATGACTACGCCAGTCAATTGTGGTGGGATGCCATCACAAAAAAACTGACGCGCGCGAAGAATTTGCGAGTGGTTTTTTTACCAGCTGAAGGTATCCGTGAACTAGCCAATGACGTCAAACGCAATATGGTTTTGCACGTTAATGTCCAAGAGCAAGAACTGTTCATCTCAAATGACAATCGTCAGGTGAGCCTCACGCCCGAGGTCTGGCGTGAGTCGAGCGTTTAAGGCGAGTCTTTAAAGCGAGTGCTTAAGTCGATTGCGTTTGGTTTGCTGGTGCGGTTTTAAGCCACAGCTGACTGCGCCAAATGCGGGTCATGCTAAGAGCACCAAGTAAACCGATAAGAGAATAGAGTCCGATTGTTGGACCAAATCCCACGTTTTCAATCAAGGGGCCCGAGAACATCAAGCCTAGCGGCAGTCCCAAAATCGCCAGTATGCGTATGCCCATGACGCGGGCTCGATAGGCCGGTTCGGTGCACTGAAGCATGACACCAACCAATGGGGTGACGCACAAACTTTGTGCAAAACCCATCATCGCTAACAGCACAATGCCTATCAAACTGGCCTCGTTAAATGCAAAGATGATGCCAAGGCCAAACCAGATGGCGGCGCTGATGATCATGAGCCTGCCCGAGCCCATCGCGATTCGGTTGCTACTGACCGCCAAAGATCCCAGTAATGAGCCAAAGGCATAGGCTGCGCCTAACCAGCCCAGCATGGCTTGCGGTGCCTCATACACATTGTTAGCCACATAAGGTAGAAGGCCAATGCCAATTGGGTAAGCAAACACGTTGATCCAAAACGCCAAACTCGTCGTCCCTACCAACTCAGGCTTGGCAATCACATACCGAAACCCTTGACCAAGATCGTGAAGTGGTGAAGACGGTGTGCGTTGAGCCAGCAACTGGCGATCAGCACTCGCCACCCCAAACGACAGGATTAAGCAAGCCAAGTAGAGCGATGTGATCATCACATATGCAGTCACCATACCGAAGGCGGCAAAGATGCCGACACCAGCCAACGCACCCACCATGCGCGCCGAGTCAACCGTGATCCGTGAGATGCCGAGTGCGCCAACCAGTTGATTCGATGGCAGTGCCTGTCCGATCAAAGCAAACCGAATGGTGATGTCACATGGCCGCAAAACACCCACCACAATGGCTAGCGAAATAACGAGTAGGGGTGTGAGCAAATCGGCCGCGGCCAGAATCAATAAGACAACTGAAATCAACACAAAGACGACACGCATACCCAAAAATAAATTTTTGTAACCCCAGCGATCACCAAGCACACCGATAAATGGCGAGATCGTTGCACCCACAAACTGTAGGGAGCCATAAACCACCAATAAGAAAACCGAACCCGACTCAACGAGCACAAACCACCCCAAAATCAAGACTTCCATCTCAAAAGCCCAAGAGGCAGCTAAGTCGGCTGGCCACTGGTAGCGGTAGCTGCGAACAGAAAAGGGGGCTAGGACGGAACGCTTCATCGGTTGGTGGTCTATGCGGTTTAGGGGTGCTAAGTGTGTTGATGGTGCTGGCGGTTGATTAACTAAAGCGATTCGTAGACAGCTGGTACATCCCTCATTGTGCGCAGGGGCAACCGTGCTTCAAGCCAGCTGTAAATATCAACCTTAGTTAACTGAGCGATTGTAGGGGACGGCGAAGCCCGTTGGCTGTGGTTTCGCTATCCTTGATTTCTAGTCAAGTGTTGTGCAATGGCATAGACTGGCAAAGATCAGAACGAACCCATGCCAACACTATCGATGCCTCGCTCCCCGTCGCCCTCAGAGCTGATTGACTCGCGCTACGCGCTGTGGCGGCTAATCGTGTCCTTGTTGATTATGCTCATGGGCAGCAGCTGCATGTTTGCGGTGGCTGTGGTGCTGCCCCAAGTTCAAGCCGAGTTTGATATTTCCCGTGCCCAAGCCTCTTTGCCTTACACCCTGATGATGATTGGCTTTGGGGTGGGGGGCTTGTTCATGGGTCGAATCGTTGATCGCTTTGGGGTGACGGCGGCATTATTGCTGGGTTCGGCAGGTATATTTTTAGGGTTTGTTGGTTCAAGCATGAGCCAGAGCATCGTGGGTTTCACGCTAGCCCACGGACTGCTGCTTGGTTTGTTCGGCATTTCAGCCACCTTTGCACCCTTGGTGGCGGATACGTCGTTGTGGTGGAACAAACGGCGGGGTATTGCCGTTGCGGTCTGCGCCAGCGGGAACTACTTGGCTGGTGCGGTTTGGCCAAACATCGCCAACTGGGGGATCGACAGCATCGGTTGGCGAGAGACTTACCTTTGGATGGGTATTGTGTGTAGCGTGAGCATGGCTTTGCTGTCGCTACTTTTGTGGCGTCGTCCACCGTTGTCGGTCTCCACACCGTCGGCCTCAACCGGTGTCATTGCCTCTTCACGCCCGTTTGGTTTGAGCACGGGTCAAGCCCAAACGCTTCTGATTGTGGCTGGATTATCTTGCTGTGTGGCCATGGCGATGCCACAGGTACATATCGTCGCTTATTGTGTTGATTTGGGATTTGGTCCGGCGCGTGGTGCCGAAATGCTCTCTTTGATGCTGGGGTTTGGGGTGGTGAGTCGCTTGTTGTCTGGCGTCATTTGCGACCGGATTGGTGGCATCCGTACGTTGTTGCTAGGTTCGGTATTGCAGGGGGTGGCGTTATTAATGTTCCTACCGTTCAACGGTTTGGTCTCGCTGTATGTGATTTCGGCCGTTTTCGGGTTGTTTCAGGGCGGGCTTGTGCCGTCATATGCCATTATTGTGCGCGAGCATTTTCCGCCAGCTGAAACCGGACGACGGGTTGGGGCTGTGATCATGGCGACCATGCTCGGCATGGCGCTTGGCGGATGGCTGTCTGGTTATATTTTTGACCTAACAGGATCCTACGACTTCGCACTGATTAACGGTGTAGCGTGGAATGGCGTTAATTTAGCGATTGTGTTGTGGTTGCTGTGGCGCGTGAAACACCGTTCATTACCGCCCTCAACGATGAAGATGGCGTAATACCTTTTTTTGATTAGGACATACGATCACATGACTGTCACCCAAAGTGCCGACAACCGATTGGCTGAGCACGCATCAGGCATAACGTATGAGCAACTTCCACACAGTGCCATAGAGTGCGCCAAGGTGTTCATTGCCGATACGGTTTCTGTCGGTGTCGCGGGTAGTCGAGTGGCAGAGGTCAAACCACTGATAGAGGCTGTCAAAGGTTGGGGCGGATCCGACGCTGCCGTGGGCATTGGCGTCTGGGGTCAGGGTTTTGAGTTAAATGCGTCGCAAGCGATTCTACTGAATGCTTTTCAAATCCATTGCCAAGAGTTTGATTGCCTCCATGAAGGGGCGGTTCTACATGCCATGGCGACGCTTTTGCCTGTGCTGGTCGCGCAAATTCAAACCGCCAGTCAGACCACTCCAATATCGGGCCGAGCGCTGATTACCGCTGTCGTGGCAGGCGTAGATATCGCCTGTACGCTGGGACTGTCGGCTAACCAAGGGTTACGGTTTTTTCGGCCAGCAACTTCCGGTGGTTTTGGGGCGGTCGCTGGATTGGCAAATTTGCGTGGATTTGACTCCGCTCAGACACTGTCTGCCTTTGGCCACCAACTTGCACAAGTCAGCGGCACCATGCAAGGGCACACAGAAGGTAGTGTGATCTTGCCGCTACAAGTCGGTGTCAACGCACGGGCAGCCTGGCAAGCCTGCGATTTGACGCAAAGTGGGTTTCCAAGCTTACAGCACCCCATCACGGGCAAGTTTGGTTACTTGCCGATGTTTGAGAGTGACTTTTCCATGGGTAATGTCTTGTCTGACTTGGGCAAGCGATGGCGGGTCGAGGAGTTAAGTCACAAACCATTTCCAAGCGGTCGGGCTTGTCATGGCGGCATTGAAGGTTTGATGGCTTTGCGTGCCGAGCACGGTTTTGAAGCCGACGATATTGAGTCGATAACCATAGAAGCCCCGCCGCTGGTTAATCAGCTGGTCAATCGGCCGCCGGTTAAAAATCCGACAGCCAATTATGCGCGCCTGTGCATGCCTTTTGTTTTAGCCAAAGTTTTACAGCACGGAGAAATAGAGCCGACACATTATGACCAGGATGGTTTGGAGGATCCTGTCACTTATGCGTTGTCACAAAAAGTCAGCATGGTGATTGATGACAACCCGGATCCCAACGCCTTTGTGCCCCAAACCGTCACGGTGACACTTAAGAACAAGCAGCGGTTTAGCAAGCGGCTAGAGCAGGTGCTAGCAAGCCCTGAACGCCGGCTAGATAAGTCCGCTCGAAATCAAAAATTCAACCTGTGCTGGTCTTTATCAGCCACAGGCTTGCCAGCCGCCACAGGGATTCTGAGTGAGTTTGAACGGCTAGAAGAGCTTGACGACGTTCGACCATTGTTCGCACAACTCACGAGGGCTTGATGCTGCCGTGTTTAAAAGTGAGTTGAGTTATTGCTGGTAGGTAAAGGTCTTTTTGCATATCCGTCGCCCTGTCCAAGGTTGGGGCGTATCGGCAAAGTCGCAATAATTCCAAGTACCTGTCAGTTCGTCTCCTGAAAACGCAAAGTTGACTTGTCCCCAGTGCTGGGTTTGATCTCCAATATCCAATGCGTTTAACCAATCACGCTGTGTCGAATCAGCCAACCGAATAGGGGAGCTGCAATGTTTATCGGATTGTCCCTGTATCCACCGACCGGTAACTAAGCCATTGTTCGCCTGGCCGATGATGACGCCTTCGTATTGCGGGTAGATTGCTGACCACTGTTGTACAGACTCGGCGACGATCATCGGTCCGAAATTTGACTCCCAAATGCTGTGATCCACGGTCATGATCCCATTGGCACCCGCGCCTGCCAACAGCGCAGCCAATAGGGGAAATGCTGCTAAGAGCATGTCCAAGTTATTTAGGCAATCTAGAACCATGTTTTTTACTTCAAGAGTGGTGGATCTACCGAATGAGCGTCACAAGCCCTTTGTCATAAGCGAAGCAACCCCACCCCACCTCTACTCTATTTGCCACTATTTGCAAACTTCGTTGCTCTCCTGAGTCTATTTTTCCTTGCCCAATAACCGCGCGCTATGGGTTGGAGCAACCTGATTGTTGTCACTAACGCGACACGACACTGAAACCTTTGCTGCTTTATTTTGACAAGCCAATCACTCAATCTGCCCATCGCGATGAGTAACTGAATAGTCATATTTTGACTAAATAGTCGCCAACTTAAGTTGCGGATACATCAAAACCTAAACCTAAGTATGGGTTATTTATGGCCTTTGTGGTAATTCCTAAGTTTGCCAGCCTTCACTAAACTTTCGTCGTGGTATTAATTGATTCGTAGGGCGGTTAGGGCTGAAGTTGCCTGTTGTTTGGTCAACATGAGCCCAAACCTTGTCGTTTGATACTAACTATTCCAGGTAAGCCTTTGTCCGGCGCGCCTATATGTTTACCAGTGGGCAAGACAGCCAATAGTGGCACATCAATGGTCTTGCACCACCAAAGTGCTTGATGACATGCCCAGTGCGCTCTTTGAACCGACTGTTTGGAACCAACATCCTTAAAACTGTTACCGCCTCCCTGCAACCACTGACTCGCAAACACTCAATAGGACAAATGTTCCAGACCCAACGACCACTATCTCAACCAATAGCGCTAGCAGAGTTTAAAGGAAGTGATGAGAGAGATAAGCGCCAACATACGTCAGACCGCTTTGACCAATCTTTGGGTTGGTCGGGATACTTGCGTCTTTGAGCGGCTTGCGTTTGTGTTCACTCTCTTGATAAGTCAACTTGGTTCTATGGTTCGGGTGCAGGTCGTATTTTCTTGGCTAATCGCGGCCTTGCTCTCCATGGGCGTTGCCCAGGCTCAAACCCCGCAAACCATACAAGCCACCCGGATCACGCCATCCTCTGGCATTGAAAAGCAAGACATCAGGGCCCAGATCAAGGCCATTGAGGAAGCAACCTTAGCCGCTGAAGTCAGCGCGCGTATCAATCAATTGCCGATTCAAGAGGGTGGTCGTTTTGAGGAGGGTGACGTGCTGGTGGTGCTTGACTGCGCTGTACAGGAAGCACAAAAAACCAAAGCCCAAGCCGAATTGGATGGTGCCGTGCATACCTTGCGTGCCAATCAGCAGATGCGCGAGTTGAATTCTGTGGGTGAATTAGAAGTCTTGATTTCTAAAAGCGCGCGCGATCGGGCTGCAGGCGAGTTGGCGGTTATTGAGGCCCAAATCAGCAAATGCGTCATTAAAGCGCCATTTTCCGGCGTGATGAGCGAGCGCTTGTTTGAACAGCACGAATACGTACAGGCCGGTGAACCGGTGGTGGCCATTTTTAATGATTCGCTGTTTGAGGTTGAGTTTTTAACGCCTTCAACCTGGATCTCGTGGATTCAGCCTGGGCTGACCTTTGACGTCCGAATCGATGAGCTTGAGCTTTTGCTTACGGCCACCGTCTCGCGTGTGGGTTCTCGTATCGATCCCGTGAGTCAATCTATCAAAGTGACGGGTGAAATCGTCGCGCCTACCGATGAGCTTAAGCCCGGTATGAGCGGACAAGCGATTTTGCAACGCATATGAGCAAACGAAAAAACCACAGCCTAATGGTTCGCCAAATAGTTCACCCAATAAAGCATCAAATCATTCTGTAGAAAGCAACACCGTAAACATGAAAAAATCTTCGGGCAACAAACGTCGGTTAAACAAAAAAGCGCCATCGCTGTTGGCGCTTGAACCCCGTTTGATGTTTGACGGTGCGGTCGCGCTGACCGTTGACCAAACTCCGACGCAGCCAGAACCAACTGTTCAGGAAGCGAGGCTCGATGAGCCAGCAGTCAAAACCGCTTCGTACACGCAACCCAAAGACGAGTCAGAGTCTTCAACTGCCGAACCCGCAACGCTTGAGGATGACGCCACCACGACTCCTGAGAGTAGCGGGGCAGAGGACACTAATTTAGACATTGACGACGAAGCCATTGTTGATGAAAGCGCTGGCAAACGATTGGTTTTGATTAGTGGCTACTTGCCCGAGGTCGATCAAATCGCTAGCGACCTTTCAAAAAACGCCACGGTCCATATCTTGCGCGCCGATGGCAACATCGTCGATGAGATCTCTGAGATTTTGGCGACCTACCAGTCGGTCGATGAATTGCACGTGGTCAGTCACGGGCAACCCGGTGCACTGGTGTTTGGCACGGAGGTGTTGGACGCAGAGGCGCTGAATAACCAGAGCAAGCAGGTCTCTGGTTGGGGTTCGCAATTGGCGCCTGACGCAGACATTTTGCTGTACGGCTGCGACGTGGCCTCTGAACCCTCAGGCATTGTGTTCCTTAAAACCTTGCAAGGGTTAACGGGGGCCGATATTGCCGCCTCGGACGACAGCACCGGTGCTCAATCCCTAGGAGGAGATGCCGAGCTTGAAGTTGAATATGGTGACATCGAGTCCAGTACGGCGTTGACCTCCGAATTGCTTAACCGTTTGGATCTGGTGCTCGACTCAACGGCTCCTCACATCGACACCGTCGAAGTAAACATCACTGACACGACTTTGTTGGTGACCTTGAACATGAGTGAGTCCATCGCGGCTGATCAAGCGCTCGAGGACTCCGAACTTTACGTCAATGTCGCCGGGATCGATCGATATGCCAGCTATGTGCCTGAGGACGCGAGCGACCCTCTGGCCTCCAATCCAATCGATGCAAGCAATGCTCGTTTGGTGTACCAACTGGATAATGTGACTCAGGCAGACTTGTCTCTAGGTCTGCGTATGGGGCAAATTGTCTTCGATGAAAACTCGGGTGAGGTTGTTGATTCCAACAACAATGCTCTGGTGCCTATCAACGTCAGCGACTTGGTGACTGAGGTTCACGTCGACGATGGCGAGACGTTGGTGTTTGGCGGTGGGTTTGCAGGGTCTGGCGATTTCGTTAAAACCGGTGCGGGTGAACTGATCCTAACGGGCGCCAATACCCATGCGGGCAAGACGATCGTCCAAGGTGGCACGCTCACCATTAGCTCAGACGATCAGCTCGGTAGCACCACAACGGGTGCCGATCGCGTCGTGGTTCAAGCCGGTGCGACTTTGGCGATCACCGAGTCCGTCACGTTGACCACGGGTCGTGGCATCACGCTTGGCGATGGCGCGGCTATTGCGGTGGCGGCCGGTGAAACCGTGACTTATAAGGGTGTGATCCAAGGCGTTGATGGCACTGCCATCAAAGAGGGTGAAGGCGAACTTAAGCTCACTGGAGCCAATAACTTTGCTGAAGGCCTCAAAATTGACGCCGGTCGATTGACCTTGACCAACGCCAGCGGCATCGACAGTAGCGCTGGGGTTGAGATCTCTGCCAACGGCACGCTAGACATGACTGGTAACCATGAAACCATCGGGTCGCTGTCGGGCGCTGGGCGAGTCGAGTTGGGCTCTCGTTATTTAACCATTGATACCTCTGGGACGAGCGAGTTTTCTGGGGTGATTGAAGGCACGGGACGCCTGATCACTACCGGTACCGGTGTGCTAATTCTCTCCGGACAAAACCAATACACCGGCAACACGGAGATAAAGGAAGGCTCTACCCTGCGCCTTGGCGCTGACCATGCGCTTAACAACGAAAGTCTGGTGTAC
>JAWOGG010000086.1:0-15793 GCA_046497085.1 Orrella sp. | reverse complement strand
GCGACCATACGCGGTAAAGCCACGGTCAGGCCAGCATCATCCCACTGTGTTGCTAGAGGCGTGATGTCAGGCTCGTCAGGCAAAGGCCAGTAACAGGCAATGGTTTGAGGTTGATTCAACCCCTGGGCTTTTTTTTGGTCACGCAAAATAGCCAGCCAAGTGTAGAGGCGCGCTCGAATCAACAAACTGCCACGTTGACGATCCGCAACGGCCAAATGCTGTCGAGCCTCTTTCAATCGTTTACGCAGCTCAGCTGCGGTATTCTGTGTCATGTGTCGGATCCAAGTGCAACTTTGTTTGTAGCGGCGGGTCTTTAGAGTGTCAGTCTGCAGCCGAGCGAACCTACGATTTCAATGCAATATCAACCCTATCAGAGATTTATGTCAAACAGGCTTCCATCCTTTTTACGATTTTTCTCAAACGCTTGGCATTGCCGCTGGCTCGTCTTTCTGGTGGCCGCTGCACCGGCGCTGACCACCGCTCAAACGTTTGAATATGACATTCAATCGCCAAGCGCACAAGCGGTGGCAGAGCTTAAAGAAGCGGTTCGGAAAGGACGCTCTGACGACCTGCCTGCCCTACGTGCACAGGTCGCTGATGATCCGCTGGCTATTTATGCGGATTACTGGATTGCCGAGCGCGCGCTTAAGAATGCGAAGTCGGTTTTCGATGTGCCTGAGGCAAGCGCTTTCTTAGAAAAGTACCCTGGAACCTATGCGGCTGATAAGGTTCGAGCGCGCTGGGTGTTAGAGGCCGCCGATGCCGGTGCCTTCACAAAAATCCGTGATACTAGCGAATTCATTTGGTACAACAAGCAGGTTCGTTGCGCCAAACTTGAGGCGCGTCACATGACTGGTGAACGTGCCCAATCTAGCGAAGCAGTCCAAGAGTTTTCACCTGGTGACGCGTGTTGGTCGATGCTCAAACAGTTTGTGGCTGACGGCGTTGTCGGTCGTGATGAGTTGGTCATCTTTATTCAAGATGCCATCGAACGCAACCACACCAAGACCGCTGATCGGTTGGCAAGCTTGACGTTTGATCCCAACACGTTGGCTAAGTACCGCGCCATGATGAAATCGCCTTCTCGTTGGGTACGAGGGTTTAAGGGACCAGCAAGCGGTGACGATGCGGTCATCGTGGCCATTGGGTTACAGCGCATGGCTCGCGAAAACTTATCCTCGACGGGGCAATACGTAAGCCAAGAGTGGTCAGATCGTCTGCCCAAGGATTTACTCGGGTGGGTATGGGGGCAGCTGGCTTTCAGGTCTGCCCTAAACCTTGAGCCTAGGGCCGACCAGTGGTATCGCCAAGCGGGCGATGTGCGATTGTCAGAGGCCAACACCCCTTGGCGGGTGCGAACTGCGTTGCGACAACCGGTGATTGATTGGCAGTGGGTGCTCAAGGCGATCGACATGATGCCTGAGCACATGCAACAAGAGGTTGATTGGCAGTATTGGCGCGCGCGCGGCTTGGTCGAAACCGGACAAGAAGATCAGGCTCAAAGCATCTATGAAACGATTTCCAATCAATATAACTTTTATGGACAATTGGCTTTAGAGGAATTAGGTCAGCCCATCGTCGCCCCAAAATCGCCAGCCCCCGTGACTCCAGAAGAGCTGCAGGCAGCCCGCGACAACCCAAGTTTGCAACAGGCGGTCGCGCTGTTTCGCCAGGGTTGGCGTCGCGAAGCCGTTCCTCAATGGAATTACAGCTTAAGAGGGATGAGCGATCGAGAACTTTTCGCGGTAGCCGAATTCGCCCGTGAGCAAGGCATATATGACCGGGTGGTCAATACGTCTGAACGCACACAAGACGAAGTGGATTTCTCGCAACGATTTATCGCGCCGTTTTCTGGTGAAGTGACCGAGCAAGCAGAGTCTATTTCGTTAGATCCAGCTTGGGTCTATGGGTTGATCCGTCAGGAGTCGCGTTTCATCATGGACGCGCGCTCGGTGGTGGGCGCTTCAGGCTTGATGCAGCTGATGCCTGCAACAGCCAAGTATGTCGCCCGTAAAATCGGTATGACCGACTTTACCCCTTCACGTGTCAACGAGTTTGCAGTGAACACCAAGCTAGGGACGCACTATTTGATGATGGTGCTCACGGACTTAGACAATTCCCAAGTACTCGCTAGTGCAGGCTATAACGCTGGCCCCGGTCGCCCTGCCAAATGGCGAGCCACGCTTGGGCATCCCGTAGAAGGTGCGATATTTGCCGAAACGATACCGTTTAGCGAGACGCGTGAGTATGTCAAAAACGTGCTGTCCAATGCGACTTATTACGCGGCAACGTTCACTGGTGAGCCCCAGTCGCTGAAGGCGCGGCTCGGACAGATATCGCCATCCAAGTAGTGACCGACGTGATTGACGACGACCCCTTGCTCGCTGATCTCGATGCGTACATGGTGGGCGGTGCCGTGCGTGACGCACTGTTGGGATACGAACCAGGGGACCGTGATTGGGTAGTGGTTGGTAGCACCCCAGAGCAACTGATTGCCCTTGGTTTTATACCGGTGGGTGCGGATTTTCCGGTGTTTTTGCATCCTCATACCAAAGAAGAATTCGCCCTGGCTCGCACCGAGCGTAAAACCGCTCTTGGATACAAGGGTTTTAGCTTTTACACCGGTCAGGACGTCACGCTTGAAGACGACCTCAGACGGCGAGACCTGACGATCAACGCCATGGCACGCAAGCCTAATGGACAGTTGGTTGATCCCCTCGGAGGGGCACAGGACTTGCAAGCGCGTGTTTTAAAACACGTTGGTCCAGCGTTTGAGGAGGATCCAGTCCGAATCTTGCGACTGGCCAGATTCGCGGCGCGATTCACGGACTTCACGGTTGCACCGGAGACCCTTGCCTTGTGTCGCCGCATGGTAGCCCTAGGTGAGGCAGACGCCTTGGTCGCAGAACGAGTCTGGCAGGAGATGTCTAGGGGCTTATTAAGTAAGCAACCCTCACGGTTCTTTGAGGTCTTGTCACAATGTCAGGCGTTGTCGGTGGTTTTGCCTGGTTTTGTCTGGACCGCAACATGTGGTGAACATCTCGATGAACTGGTCACGAGTGAGTTAGCGAGCTTACCTGCGATGTTTGCGCTAGCCATGCTCCAAAGCCAAGAAAGAGAGGCCTTGGCCAAACGGCTGCGGGCACCGAGTGACTGCGCGCAGTGGGCCAAACTATTGCCCTTGGTGATGGCGCATTGCGAACGTGACCCGTGTTTAGAGTCACCAGAAGCGGCGGCGGATGTTTTACGGCTACTGAACTTAGCAGATGGGGTTCGTCGACCCGAAAGATTGCA
Organism: Orrella sp.; assembly: GCA_046497085.1. Classification (GTDB taxonomy): domain Bacteria; phylum Pseudomonadota; class Gammaproteobacteria; order Burkholderiales; family Burkholderiaceae_B; genus Algicoccus. The sequence continues at coordinate 12,499 of JAWOGG010000086.1, read as the reverse complement.
AGTGTTGGTGGCAATCGCTTATCGCTTGCTCAAGATGCCCTCGCACAACATATGCCAATTGTTAGCGGCAGGAGCGGCAGTTAAAGTCGGTGAGATTGCCAAACCCCTGCAAGCGGCCGGACCGAAAGTGATCAGTGCAGCCGTTAACAAAGCCAGGCAAGAGGCCATCGAAGAGTGCTTGGGTCGACTTAGAGCCGATGACGCCGATCAGAACGTGTGAATCCTACCAAGGGAGTGTCTATTTGACGCCCGAGGGCTAGCACTTTGAAAAGCTCGCCCATTTCAGCTTCCGATACCAGCTTTTCTACCGCACGCATATCGGCACGGGCCAGACGCCCTGCTTGTTGCGCTAACCCAGCGTTCAATAAAAAATTAGCTTGATTTGCAAACCCAAGAATACTTAAGCCCCCTTTTTGGGCTGCAGCGGCAATGGCGGAGAAGTCCACGTGTGCCGTGATGTCTTGTAAGCCGGGCGCAAAGAAAGGGTCGCTGTGCGCGCGGTGCTGGATATGACACATCAGCGTGCCTTGCGCTCGCTGTGGATGGTAATACTCTTGAGCGGTAAACCCGTAATCGATGAGCAGGGCCACGCCTTTTTTGAGCCACTGGGCCATTTGTAGCACCCAAGCTTCAGCCGCTAGGTTGATCTCGGTGAGATAGCCGGGCATGACAGGCATGCGGGCAATTAGCGCCTCAGACAAGTTTGTGGGGGCGCGACGATCCTGCCATGCGAAGCCTTGTTCTGACCACACCACGCCGCGCTCATACACGTCCCCCTGCGAATCAAAACCGACCAGGTGAACCGGCATGGCGTCTAGGACCTCATTGGCTAACACCACGCCTTCAAACTCAGGTTCAGGGCTGTCAACCCAACACACTTGCCCAGACCACGCTTTCAGTGTGTCTTGTTGGCGTTGCTTAAGGTCTGCTGACAACTCCAGGATCTGATAGGTGGGTTCGTGGCCAAGTGGCTTGAGGGCCTCTAGGATGTCGCGAGCCAGGCGACCTGTGCCCGCACCGAACTCAAGAATCTTGGGTTGCTTGCATGCAGACAGCACTTGAGCGACTTGTTGAGCCAGCGTGGCACCAAAGGCGGAGGATAACTCGGGCGCAGTAACAAAATCGCCGGCTAGGCCGGCTTGATCTTGCGAGTCCCGAGAAGCGATCTTGACGCTACCCGCGCTGTAATAACCCAAACCAGGCGCGTAAAGCACCTCGGTCATCCAGCGATGAAACGGTAACCAACCGCCTGCCTCAATGATGCATTGCCGCAGGTGGTTGGAGACGTTAGCGCTATGCTCGAGCGCTGGTGCGCCCACGCGAATGGGTGCTGGGTCGCTGTGGTCGTTGGGCGGTACGCTTTGCATGACCTTCAGTATAAGGTTTTGGGCTACGCTTGGCGGCAGCGCCATTGGACGCGGCACCTGACGAACGCGGTGCGGGTTTGCCACGACGGACAACCGGCTTTTTGGAAGCTTGGCGCCGTGGCTCCATGCCAGGAATTTCCTCGGCATCGATGGTGTGACCAATGAAGTGCTCGATTCGTTTGACCTTGTGACGCTCGCGGTGCTCGGCCAATGTGACAGCGTTACCGTTGCGTCCTGCCCGGCCCGTACGACCGATGCGGTGCACGTAATCTTCGGCCTGCATAGGCAAGTCAAAGTTAATCGCATGACTAATGGTTTGGACATCAATGCCACGAGCGGCCACGTCTGTGGCAACGAGCACGCGTAATTTACCGCGCTGCATAGCAGTCAAGGTGCGAGTACGTTGGCGTTGATTCATGTCGCCATGTAACGCTTCAGCAGAAAAACCTTGATCGTTTAGCTGACCGGCCAATTCATCAGCGCCACGCTTGGTGGCGGTAAAGACAATGGCTTGGTCTACAGTGGCGTCACGCAAAATGTGGTCTAGCAAACGGCGCTTGTGGGCGCCATCATCGGCATAAAACAAACTTTGCGTAATCTGCGCATGGCGCTCGTTGGGTGAAGAGATTTCAATCCGAACTGGATCACGCATCATCGTTTGAGCCAAACGAGCAACGGTACCGTCTAAAGTGGCAGAGAACAGCAATGTTTGGCGTGAAGCTGGCGTGGCGGCAACCAAAGCCTTGATGTCGTCGATAAAGCCCATGTCGAGCATGCGATCGGCTTCGTCGAGAATCAAGGTGTGAACTGTTGATAAATCCACACGTTTGGCCTTGAGGTGATCAATCAAGCGACCTGGTGTGGCAACCAGCACATCTAGGCGACGCGACAACGCTTTGAGCTGCGCACCGTAGGGCATGCCACCGACAACGGTCGCAACACGCAGACCATTGATCTGTGAGCCATATTCAGCACTCGCTTGCGTGACTTGCATCGCGAGTTCACGAGTCGGTGTTAACACCAGAATCTGAACACCGCGGCCGCCGTTGGGCTTGCTTTGGTTGAGTTTATTTAATGCAGGCAGCATAAAGGCTGCTGTTTTACCGCTACCTGTTTGGGCGGAAACCATCAAATCCGTGCCTTCTAAGGCGGCGGGAATGGCTTTGGCTTGTACGGCGGTGGGTTGGTCGAAGCCGGCTTGACGAATAGCGGCCAACAACGGGGGCGTAAGCCCCAGCTCTGAGAATGACATTTACTTTCCTTTGAATCGAGCCGACCGGGTGAACCGAACGCTTGGGTCGCATTGGTGGCGGCCGCGAAAGGAAAGAGGTCAGAGAGCGATTTGTAAGATGAATGAGCGTCGGAGTATACAACGGTTATGGATTCGGGTAAACCCCCAATCCGATTTTATATTCTCCTTAGGTGTTCCTTTTTGGTGTTCTCTTTTGATGTTTTTGTTCTCATTCCCACGGCGAGCTCACCAGCGCTTGACAACACGAGGACCACCTACAGACAATCCAAGCGATTAGTGTTGTTTTTTTCCACCTTCCCCATTGAGAGACTTATGAGCGCTAAAGACGAAACACAAAAACTGTTCGAGCAAGGCATGGAGCTGCGCCGCGAGGTATTGGGTAAAGAGTATGTGGATGGCTCAATGGCCAAAGCCAATGATTTTATGATGGCTTTTCAACGCATTACCACTGAGTGGGCTTGGGGCTACGCTTGGACACGTGAAGGCTTAGACCGTAAAACTCGTAGCATGCTGAACTTGGCCATGCTGACGGCTTTGAATCGCCCTAACGAAATCAAGTTACACGTCAAAGGCGCATTGGTTAACGGCGTATCCGTCGATGAAATCCGCGAAACGCTGTTACACGCGACCGTATATTGCGGTATCCCAGCCGGGCTTGATGCGTTCAAGGTGGCAAACCAAGTGCTCGAGGACGAGGGTGCGTTTGATAACGACGCCAAGAAGGACGCTGGCCAATGAACGATCAGACACGGGTCGGCTTTATCGGGCTAGGGCAAATGGGTTGGCCGATGGCCAAGCGTTTGGTTGAGGCGGGTTACGGTTTGCATGTGCTTGAAGCCGACGCGGCGCGATCGGCTCAATTCGTGCAAGAAGTGGGCGGCACAGCCCACGCGAACGGCCACTCACTGGCGCAAGCTGCTCAAACCATCATCACCATCTTGCCCAATAGCGGCATCGTGAAAGCTGTCCTTGATGGTCCTGAAGGTGTGTTGGCTGGGTTACAAGCCGGTACGGTTCTGATTGAAATGTCTTCGGGCGTACCGAGCATGACCCGTCAACTGGCTGAGCAAGTCACGCAAGCGGGTGGCAGATTGGTTGATGCGCCAGTCTCTGGTGGCGTGCCACGCGCCAAGACAGGTGAGCTCTCCATCATGTTTGGTGGTGATGAGGCGTTACTCGAATCAGTCAAGCCGGTTCTGAGCTGCATGGGTCAAGCCATTGAACCTACAGGTGATGTGGGTTCGGCTCACGCCATGAAAGCACTCAATAATCTGGTGTCTGCAGGCGGCTTTTTGATTGGTGTCGAGGCCTTGATGATCGGTAAGCGATTCGGCTTAAGCCCAGAGAAGATGGTGGATGTTTTAAACGCCTCAACGGGCATGAATAACTCGACGCAAAAGAAGTTCAAACAATTTGTGCTTTCGGGTAAATTCAACTCAGGCTTTGGTCTTGACCTAATGGTTAAAGACTTGAGTATTGCCTTGGGTATTGCGCATGAGACGTCAACGCCTACGCCATTTTCTGCCTTGTGCCGTGAGTTGTGGGCCTCTTCAGCACAGATGCTTGGGCCCAACCAGGATCATACGGCAGTAGCCAAACTCACCGAAACTCTGGCTAGTGACAGCCTGAGTGATGGTGGTCAGGGTCGTTAATTAGGCATTAGGTTTGGGTGCGCGGGAATTGTCGGGCGGACGCGGGTAACCTTCGGCTTGAATGCGGACCCAAACCGCGTCCTTTTCTACATCGCTCATGAAGACCCAATTAGAGACTTCCATTACCGTGCGTCCACAGCCTCGACAGACATCATCAAATAGCGTCGAGCAGACCGCAACACACGGTGAATCGGCCCGTAGCGCACGGGTAGGCGTCGGTGAATTGGCGTCGCCAGACATGGTGTAGACCGTCTCTATAAGTTAATCAGGAAAGGATAGTGTAGCGGGCGACTGAGGACGATTGATGAGAAACCCGCCTGCCAACTTTGTTTCATTGACAGACGGGTGAAGTGCTTACTTGTGCTCTCTTGCGCGACTGCTTAAAGGTTTGCGCTGTCGAGTCAGACGGCCTTTTTAAGGGCGGCTGCTTTGTCAGTGGCCTCCCATGTGAACTCTGGCTCGCTGCGTCCGAAGTGACCATAGGCGGCTGACTTGGCATAGATTGGACGGAGCAAGTCGAGCATGTTCACGATGCCTCTTGGGCGCAAATCGAAATGCTCTCTCACCAGTTTAGCGAGTTGCTCGTCTGAGACCTCGCCAGTGCCTTCGGTGTAAACGGTAATGTTGATGGGCTCAGCCACGCCAATCGCGTAGCTTACTTGCACCTGGCACTGGCGAGCCAAGCCGGCAGCGACGATGTTTTTAGCGACATAACGTGCTGCATAAGCTGCTGAGCGGTCCACTTTTGATGGGTCTTTGCCAGAAAAGGCACCACCGCCGTGTGGGCATGCCCCACCATAGGTGTCCACAATGATCTTACGTCCGGTTAAACCGCAATCACCTTGCGGCCCGCCCACGACAAACCGACCGGTAGGGTTAATCAAGAATTTCGTTTGGGCGGTTAACAAACCGTCGGGAAAGCATGGGCGGATGATGTCTTCAATCACCGCTTCATGAATGGCCGACTGTGAAATCTCAGGCGAATGTTGAGTCGACAACACTACGGTATCAACCTCAACGGGCTTGCCATCGACATATCGGAAAGTCACCTGTGATTTTGCATCGGGGCGCAGCCATGGCAGGCGCCCGTCTTTGCGTAACTCACTTTGGCGTTGGACCAAGCGGTGTGAATACCAAATCGGCGCTGGCATTAGATCGGGTGTTTCGTCGCAAGCGTAGCCGAACATCAGACCCTGATCACCGGCACCTTGATTGAGGAATTCCTCAGAGTCGCGGTCAACCCCTTGAGCGATATCAGCCGATTGCTTGTCATAGGCGACCAAAACCGCGCAACCTTTGTAATCAATGCCAAAGTCGGTGTTGTCGTAACCGATGCGTTTAATGGTCTCACGTGCGACCTTTATATAGTCGACGTTCGCTGTGGTGGTGATTTCGCCAGCGAGCACAACCAAACCGGTGTTGCACAGGGTCTCAGCGGCCACACGTGCATTGGGATCTTGGGTCAGGATGGCGTCTAGCACCGCATCAGAAATCTGGTCCGAGACTTTGTCTGGATGGCCTTCAGAAACAGATTCAGAGGTAAAAAGAAAGTCGTTCGCTTTTATAGACATGTTTTAACGTCCTCAATACAAAACCGGGTGAATTGCTTTCCGGTTGCCAATAACATTTGCAGTTACTGACAGGTTAGTCGGTGCGCTGCACCCCTAAACCTTGAGTTCTTAAAACATGGGTCGTAGGCGCGACGCTTTAGCGGAAACATTCCCGTCAGTACACTAATTCCAATTAAAAACTGGAACTACTCTAATGACGACCCAGCCGCTCCGCAAGTTGTCGGTTAACTCAGCGACTGATTAAATATTTTAAGCGAAAATATCATTTATGTTGCTATTCACTTTTCGTTTGTTGTCCGTGTTGCCCTTAAGCGCCCTTCAAGTGATCGGGCGTATCGGCGGTCGCTTGGTGTATTTGCTTTCCGCGCAGTATCGATCACGTCTGCAGGCCAATGCAAAGCAGGCCGGTTACGGCGAGCCCGCTTTTGCGTGGCGAGCCGCGGGCGAGGCGGGCGCCATGGTGATGGAGTTGGCACGTGTCTGGTTTAAAAAAACGGACGCATTGAATCGGGTGGTCAGCGACCAAGAAGACCATGTGATCACCGAGGCGCTTGCCGAAGGTAGGGGTATTTTATATTTGACACCGCACCTTGGTTCGTTTGAGATGGCCGCTCGTTATCGCGCACAACACCAACCAGTGACGGTTATGTTTCGACCGCCGAGAAAGGCCATTCTGGAGCCCACTTTGCAGGCGGCTAGAAACGCATCAGGGGTTAGCACCGTGCCTGCTTCTAGGCATGGCGTTAGGGCTTTCTTAAAGGCACTCAAACAGCAAGAAGCGGTGGGTATGTTGCCTGACCAAGTGCCCAGTGAAGGCGAGGGTGTTTGGGCACCCTTTTTCGGTCGTGAGGCTTGGACAGTCACGTTACCTGGTAAGTTGGCCAGCGCCACCAATGCCATTGTGATGGTGGTGGCGTGTGAACGACTTCCTAAAGGAAAAGGTTGGCGCATGCATTACATGCGCGCGCCTGAGCCATTGCCAGAAACAGCTAGGGGGCAGGCAATGTTGTTTAATCACATGATGCAAACACTCATCAGCCGTTTTCCTGAGCAATACCTGTGGGGGTATGACCGCTACAAACGTCCCGCCAATGTTGCACCTCCTCCGGAGACTGCTGTTGACTGAACATCCCGCCCAGGCCAGCGACTGGCATGCCCAAATTCGAGCGCTAAAGTCCCGTTCACTTAAAAGCTGGTTGTTGGTGACGTTGTTTCAAGGCTTGGCCAAGATGCCCCATGGTGGGCGACAGTTGCTAGGGCGATTGATTGGTGCAATTGCCCCTTGGGTAGCCCCGCGTCGCGCGCACATCGTGCGTTGTAATTTGGCCTTGTGCTTCCCTGAAAAATCGACCGAAGAGCGCCGTATTCTGTTGCGCCAGCATTTTCGGGCATTGGCACAATCCTTTGTCGACAGGGGGCCTCTGTGGTTCGGCACGATTGAACAAATCAAATCGTTAGTGACTTTAAGCGGACTGGAAAAGGCACGCCGTTACACCGATCACAAACGTCCGTTGATGTTACTTGCACCGCACTTTGTTTCGCTCGACGCGGCGGCAACCAGATTAACGCTTGAGGGACCTCAGGGTGCAACCATGTACACCCCACAAAAAGATCCCGATGTCGACGCTTTGGTCCGATTGGGACGCGGACGATTTCATCAGGTCCATCTGCTTAGCCGAACCGATGGCGTGCGCGGCTTGATCCGTTTGATGCGAAAGGGTCTGCCGACTTATTATTTACCGGATATGGATTTTGGTGCCAGAGGGGCGGTGTTTGTGCCTTTCTTTGGTGTGCCAACAGCCACGCAGACTGCAACAGCGCAAATCGCTCGGCAGTTTGATTTGGCTGTTTTACCGATTCTTAGTTCTTGGGACCCAAAGACCGGCCGCTATCACGTCACGATTGGCGATGAGCTCACAGCACTGGTAAAAGCCGATACCGATGTGACCGTGGCAACGGCGCAACTCAATGAATTACTTGAGGGCTGGATTCGCGAGCACCCTAGCCAGTACTATTGGGTACATAGGCGTTTTAAGACGCGTCCAAACGGCGAACCTAGTCCTTACGAAAAAAATAAGTGAACACAGGCTTTGGCGACACATTGAAGGTGCACAACACATCATGAATTGGTCTTTCACCAAAATGCATGGCGCAGGTAACGATTTCGTTATGTTGAATGGCGTGGCGCGAGCCATTGAATTGACACCAGAGCGCGCGCGGGCGATTGCCCATCGGCAATTTGGTATTGGTTGCGATCAGATTCTATTGGTAGACACGCCCACTCATCCTGAGGCCGATTTTCGTTATCGGGTGTTTAACGCCGATGGCAGTGAAGTGGAACACTGCGGCAACGGGGCACGTTGTTTTGTGAGTTTTGTGCACCAACAAAAGCTATCCTCACGCAATCCTATACGTGCTGAAATAGCCACGGGGCTCATTACGTTACATGCCTTAGAGAACGGTGACGTTCGGGTTGAGATGGGTCAAACGAGGTTTGAGCCCGCCGATGTTTCATTTGATGCCAGCGATTTGCCGACACGCGAACATGGCCAGGACACCCTGTACGGTTTGAACTTACCTCAAGCCGATACCACCGTTTGGTTATCGCTGGTTGGTATTTCCAATCCTCATGCGGTTCAGGTGGTGGACCACGTGTCCTTGGCCCCCGTGGCAACATTGGGCCCACTGATTGAGAGTCACCCACGTTTTGCGCAACGAGTGAATGCGGGGTTTATGGAGGTCGTTGATCGCCAACACATTCGTTTGCGTGTCTATGAACGTGGCGCAGGTGAGACCTTGGCCTGCGGCACGGGAGCCTGTGCGGCAGTCGCAAGCGGGATTCGCCAAGGATTGTTGACCTCCCCTGTGGCTGTTGATACGTGGGGTGGCCGCTTAACGATCGAGTGGGACGGCACAACACTTCACTTGATCGGTCCCGCCACTACCGTGTTCCAAGGCGAGTTTGACATCGACCAACTCGTCGCATCCATTCCCCACTTAGAGCCAACCAATGACTGATTCGATTTCTGCTTTAACTGTTGCCCGGTTTCTACAAGAGAACCCCGATTTTTTCGGTGAGCATGCCGAATTGTTTGCGGCTTTGACTGTTCCTCATCCAAACGACACACGGGCAATCTCACTTGGCGAGCGACAGATTCTCACGCTGCGCGATCGCCAAAAGGAACTAGAGCAACGATTGGGCATACTGAGCCATCAGGCCAACTTCAATCAAGACGTCGCCAGTAAGCTCAATCACTGGTGTGCACAGCTTCTTGCGGTTTCTGATCCGCAGTCGATACCGGGCCACATCGTGGGCGGATTGATTGAGTCTTTCGAGATGCCTGAAGTGGTGCTGAAACTGTGGGACGTGGCTTTACCAGATGGTCCGTTTACGGACGATGTCGACGAGGAGGCAAAAGCCTTTGCCGTTGGGCTGACAACGCCGTATTGTGGTCCCAACAAAGCGCTTGGCGTTGCGCGCTGGTGCAAGCAGTCGCCGGCTAGTTTGGCAATCATCCCAATTGTGCGAGAAGGTCAGGCCATTGGTTTGTTGTTGCTGGCCTCGCCAGAAAGCGATCGGTTCACATCAGACATGGGTACGACGTTTTTAGAAAGCATTGGGCAACTGGCTTCTGCCGCCATCGAGCGCCTACCAAAAGCCGATTGAATTAAGCGCACACGGGGAGCAATGGTATGTCAGCCGGCGATCGTGCAGATAACGATGACCTAGAGTTACCTTTGTCGCTGCCTTTGCCGGTTCAGCAATGGTTAACGCACCTACAAAAAAATCGCCGTTACGCTGACCATACCCTTAAAGCATACCGAAGAGATTTAGCAACGCTTGTGGCCTTGGCCGATGGTGCGCCCCTTGAGACCATCGAACAGCGCCATATTAGGCAGTATTTGGCAACAGCTCATTCGCGTGGTCAGCAGCCGCGCAGCCTAGCGAGAATGCTGGCCGCCTGGCGCGGCTTCTATGCCTGGTGGGGACCGTTGGTCAATCTGCCAGCCAATCCAGCCAAAGAAGTGCGGGCACCTAAAATCAAACGCAGTCTGCCCAAGGCATTGTCCGTCGATCAGATGCAAGCGTTGCTTGATGCGCCCTCCCTAACGGTCGATCAGTCACTCGAGAATCAGCGTGATCGGGCGATGTTTGAACTCTTTTATTCCAGCGGACTACGCTTAAGCGAATTGGTACAACTCGATCGGTGCTATGTCAGCACGCCAGCCTATCAATCGAATGGTTGGGTTGATTTGGAGCAGGCACAAGTGCATGTCCTCGGTAAGGGGCAAAAGCCCCGCACGGTGCCCATCGGGCAACAAGCGAAGACGGCACTAACGAGATGGTTGGCGGTGCGTGATTCGTTGAACCGACAGCACAGGTCCCCGGCCGATGAGGCCGCTTTGTTCTTGGGGCAACGCGGCGCGCGCATTCATCCCCGAGTGGTTCAACAGCGGCTCGCAGCCTTGTGTATCAAAGCGGGCCTGCCGACCCATGTCCATCCCCACGTCTTGCGACACAGTTTTGCCAGTCATGTGTTGCAATCGGCGCAAGATTTGAGAGCAGTACAAGAGATGCTTGGACACGCCAGTATTTCGACCACACAGATATATACCAAGCTAGATTTTCAGCATTTGGCGTCTGTCTACGACGCTGCTCATCCACGGGCCAATCGGAAAGACCGAGAGTAAACTTTTTGCTTCGGTCATGGTCTTTAGCTTCAGGCGAATAACGAAGCGAACCAAGAGAGGCACATGAAAACAAGATTTATTTTTTATACCGCTGAGCTGCGCCGCTTTTTTCTGGGCCTAGTGATTGGCGTGTTTGGGTTGTTTGGTGTGGCTCATGCCCACCCGCACATGTGGATTGATGCCAAGCTAGACCTGCAGTTTGACGCACAAGGCCGCTTGGTAGGCGTGGCGCAAGAGTGGGTGTTTGATGAGATGTTTTCTAGCTATGCCAAGCAAGGTTTGCCGAAATCTGAAGATCGAGTGCCACCACAAGCCGAGCTCGACAAAATCGCGGCTGACTGGATGTCAGCGCTTGCAGATCCTATGTCACATTACTTCACCACCTTGACGCAGGCGGGCCAAACCTTAGCGGTAGGCGAACCGCGGGGCGTGAAGGCCAACTGGCATGTCGATAGCGAACGCTTGTCGCTTCGCTTTGAATTGCCACTTATAGAGCCAGTGGATGCTGTACGGACCCCTGTCACGGTGTCGGTGGCCGACCCGACCTATTTCGTGGCTTATGACTTTGAGGCGCCCGAGGCTGTGACTGCTCAAACAGCACCGTCTCATTGTGCGGTGACCTATAAACCGCCCGAGCGGCTTGATGACGCGGTGGCAGCACGCTTGGCGGCCATTCCGCCTTCAGGCACATTGCCGCCCGACTTACTGGTCGCCACGCAAGCGTTACAGCACCGCGTCGAGCTGACATGTCCTTGAGTCATTGGAGGTTGTTTGTGGTGCTGAAACTTTGGATCATGCGGTGGTTGGTGGTAGGGCTTTTAGTGGGTATGAGCGCTGTTTGGACAGAAGCCGCGGCTCAATCTCAGCCAGCACATCCGTTCGCTGTGCCAGAACAGACATTAAATACCCCTTCGCTTGGTTGGTTTGATCAATGGACGGGTCAAATCGCTATTTGGCAATCAAGGTTTTATAAGCAATTGACCACCGCTGTGCGTGCTTGGAAAGCGGATGGTTTTCAGGCGTGGTGGTTGTTGGCTTTGTCATTTGCCTATGGTGTGTTTCATGCGCTCGGCCCTGGGCACGGCAAAGCGATTTTGTCAGCCTATGTGGTGGCTAATCGTGAAACGTTAAGGAACGGCGCCATCTTGGCTTTTGTGTCCTCGTTGGTTCAAGCGTTAGTGGCTATTGTCTTGGTGGCGGTGGCCGCAGGGTTGCTCAATGTGACTGGCGCTGTCCTTAATGAAGTCACTGCGTGGTTAGAGCTCGGGGCTTACGGTATGTTGGTTTTATTGGGTGTTTGGTTGGTTTACAAACACGCGGTCAAGCCTCTCGCTCGCCGGCTCCTGCCATCGCAGGCATCAACCTCGGCTCACGATGAGCATGGTCACCATCATCAGCATGACGACCATGGTGAATGTGGTTGCGGGCACAAGCATTTTCCGGCTCCAGAGCAGGTGGCCGGTAAGCTCAGTTGGCGTAAAGCTTGGGGGGCGGTACTAGCGATTGGTTTGCGCCCTTGTTCGGGTGCAATTTTGGTGTTGGTTTTTGCGCTGTCGCAGCAGTTTTTTTGGGCAGGGGCTGCCGCGGCCTTAGCCATGGGATTGGGCACTGGCTTGACCGTGGCGATCCTGGCGTTAACGTCGCTGACCGTTAGTCGCGCCATGGAGTCAGCAGCGGGTGGACCTGAACGAACCTGGGGGCGCTGGATCGGCAGCACCCTGCAAGCGGGTGCTGCCATGTTGGTACTCTTGTTTGGCCTATTGCTCTTTTCAGCGGCATGGCAATACAGCGTGTCAGCCGCTTAGGTTGTGGTTAGGGTTTTGTAACCTAAGGTTCGATTGCCTGCAAAAATGTGTTGACGTTAGTCTCGAACATTTTTAGATAAGTGTCAGCTTGAGTACCCGGCGCAGACAGCGCATCTGAGTACAGTGCGCCACCAATGCGCACACCCGTTTCCTCTGAGAT
>JAWOGG010000059.1:0-4538 GCA_046497085.1 Orrella sp. | reverse complement strand
TAGATGATAGGGCGATTCTAGTACAAATGTTCTGGGTGTCAAGCGGGGGGGAGGTGGCATGCGGGTGTGCATGAAGGGCGATGAGTAGGAGTGAGCAGCTGGTGAGAAGGCGAAAGAGAGCGGCGCATCCGGAGGGGCTTCTGCATGTTTTGGGGTTACAACTTGCGCCAAGTCGACGAGGCAACGCGCATGGCCGCGGTGCGTTCGGAAGAGCTGCTGTGTGATCAGTCATTGATCAGTGGTGTTAGTTCAGCGATAAATGTGCGCAGTGGCTATACCATTAAGCTCGAGCAGCACTACCAAACAGAGGTAAACAAAGACTACCTTGTCACCTCAGTTAGACATCGCGGACACCAGACATATGCTTGGTTTGAGTCAGAGGAAAACGCAACGGATTCGTCTTTCCAAGGTGGCACGTTCTACGATTGCTCTTTCACAGCTATCGATGAAAAAAAGCAATTCCGAGCCAGGCGAGAGACGCCATGGCCACACATTTCGGGTACTTTAAACGCCATCATCGACGACGAAGGCAGTGGCAAGTATGCCCAGTTAAATGATTATGGCCAGTACAAAGTGCAATTATTGTTTGATCTCACTTCAAAAAATACCAATCGGGGATCGTCCTGGATCAGGATGGCCTCGCCTTACGCGGGTCAAGACCATGGCATGGCGTTTCCGTTATTGAAAGGGACCGAGGTGATCATTGGTTTCATGGGAGGTGATCCGGACCAGCCCGTTATATTGGGGGCCGTTCCAAACTCAGAAAACCCCAATGTCCTGAATGCCAGCAACGCCCATCTTGGTGGATTCCAATCGGCGTCTGGTAACTACATGATTGTCAATGACACGGAAGGCCAAGAGTCCGTCCATATGTGGTCGCCAAATGGGAACACCCACTTCTACATAGGAAACTTTTGAAGATGACTAGGCAAGGGATGCACCATGGCGGACAATAAATACACACCCTCTACCAGCATTGGTACAAGTGGTGTCTTTCAATACACGGCGGGCACTAGTTATAAAGCTGTTCTAGGCGGTTCAACGAGTTGCACTATAGGTGCAACCACGGCTGTCGCTGCAGCCATTGACAACAAGTTCACCATCGGCACGTCCAATAGTTTCAAGGCCAGTGCTGACGTCAGCGTTTCCTTTGGCAAGTCTTTTACGTACAAGGACGTGGAGGATATTGACTATAAAAAAGGTTCGATCGCAATTGCTGAGTATTCGGGTGCTAGATGTCTTGATTTGTTCCAAGCATCCGCTGGGCTGGGTAACATTCAGCGGGGCGCCTTTGAAGCTCAAAAAACGAACGTAAAAACTGCAATGAAAGTTATGCTCGCCTGCGATATCTTGACAGCGCTAGGAACTGTGGCGATGTCCGGAGTAGGGACTGGCTTTCAAAATCAAGCGGTCGGTAGTCAAGAGGACACTAAGAAAAAAAATACCCTTGTTGTCACCACAAGCTCTTTGACAACACTAGCGAGTTTGGTGCCTGTCATGTTGTCGCTGACAGAGGTTTGGTTAACCAGTCAAAAAAATGTAACCACTCCCAAAGACTGGAATCCAACCTCGGTGCTACAAGCATCAGACGCCAACGGTACATTTATTGGCGCCATAGGACATGCAATAGGATCGAGTTTTATACAGAATATGTCGGGTAGTGAGTGGTTGGTTTTTAAAGGGGCTACACAAAATTACCTCACACAACCTACGCCTGGGTTAAAGGACGACCAGCATATCGTTGGTTTTGATACATCAACCGCCATAAGCAAGAGTTCGATCAATATGACCGATTCAGCGGTCACCCTTAACACCAAGCAGTTGGAATTTGAAGGAAAGGCTGGCGACGGCCCCGGTGTGCACACTGAAACTGCTATGACTGCAGTGTTTCAGGACGTAAAACTCACGGCCACAGGGCTACCTAGCGATTCAGGGCCCCCAAACGCGGAACTTAGTTTGGCTGGCACCAGCCCAAGTGCCAAGTTAATCGCAAGTGATTCTGGTGCCGCGAGCTCCAGTGTTGAGGCAACGCCAACTTCTCTTAATCTTAAGTCTGGAACTTCAACCACGCTAAAACTAGCGTCAACTAGCGGTGAACTGAGTGCCATGACAGCCAAACTGACTGGATCAGATAGCGCGAAAATTGATGCCTTACAAGTCACGGTAAATGGTGCCAGTCAGGTAAGCATCAGCGGGGCTATGATCCGCCTTGGATGACGACAAACAAAAATGAGGATTCAGCAGCCAGCAAATTGTGAAGTCACCACTCAAATCTTGCGCCGTGTGACTGGTCAGTTCGAAGTATCGGTGGCGCTCTGGCAGGTGTTCTCGATGGCGCCTGGTAGCTCTGAATCAGTGGACAGTGGTGTGTTGTGGAAGCTTGTCAAAGAACACTGGGGTAGTCAGGCTCTGGACGAAGGTTTCAGCAAAAGACAGGGCGAGTTTTTGTGTTTGGGTAAAGCTTGTCCGCCATCCGGATTGACGAAAGGGCCATTTGGCGTGTCAGCCAGAGTCGGCCAACACAAGCATGATTTGGCTGTCTACGGTGCGCGTGTATTTGGTGCTTTAGGTGGTGCACGCGAATTGGTGGCCCCGCGTGAGCCGATTGCGATCAGCCCAGAAAACGCCTTCGGTGGCAAGGCATTCGCCGACAACCCGCTAGGCATTGGGTATCTTGGTGCACCCAATGAGCCTGCGCCATGTGTTGAGGACCCAGACTATCCGACCGTATCCTCAGACGGCACAAATCAAGCTGCTGGTTTTTGGCCCCTCTCGCCCGCGCACCGCGAGAGACAGCGACACCTGGGCACCTTTGGAGAGCACTGGCTGACCCATGACTGGCCAAACTTTCCGCCCGATACAGATATGGCGTATTTTCAGACGGCGCCCCTTAAACAGCGACTTGATGGTTACTTCAAGGCAGACGAGTCTGGCGAGGTGGTGGGTATGAACGAGAAATACCCGCGCTTGACTTTTGCACTTCCAGGTCAGCGAGCTCGGTGCGTATACCGCAGAGGAGAGCACGCGGGAATGTTTGACGGCTGGTATCAGGCGCCGATAAACGCGGAGACACTTTTTTTGTTTCCCAATGAAGCAATAGGGGCCTTGTTACACCGTGCAGTCATCCGTGTTCAGAGAGCTGACGCGTTAGATTTAAGAGATATTTTGCTGACGCTCGAACCATTGAAAAGCACAACTCGGCCTGATCAAATGGTCATGCAACGCTGGCAGTCAGAAGTACTTGAACCACTGTTAGCCATAACCGCCGATCAAGAGGCAGCCCCCGCAGTTTCAGACAATATGGCAGGTGCAGGAATGACAGATTCATCGCGTCAAGCAGACGCCACGCAAAACAACCATGAGCCCAAAAGAGTGACTCAAGCTGGCCGAGTGCGCCTGTCTCCAGGTTTTGAACAAGTACTGTCGCAAGCAGGTTTTTCTGAGGAAACTGCCCATGAGATAAGAAGTGCTGAGGATCCGTATAAAGCGCTTTCTCATGTCATGAAACAGCAAATAAATGATGCTCGCTTAGGCTACGAAAAGGCGCTCAAAGAAAGCGGCCTAAGCGAGCAAGCCTATTTGGAAATGTTGAAACAAACCCCCGAAGCTGCTGCCGCCATTAACAATCCCCAGTTTTCTGGTCAGATTGGTATGGAGTTAGAGGCCATGGCCGGATTTGTTGACACCTTGGTTGATACATTACGCTCGGCGTCCGTTGTTGGGGCAGAGACTGAGGAAACGGCGCTTAAGCCACTCGATGCCCCTAACCCAACCACCCCAACCACCCCAATCACTGTCACCTATGACATTGCTGCTCAACCGGTAAGGGCCACAACAGCGATGCAAGAGTTCGTGGCCGAGCAAGCCAAACAACCCGAGCAGTTTAGACACATGAACATTTCAGGTTTGTGCTTTGCTGGGATATCGCTTGTGGGAATAGATTTCACCGGAGTGATCGCTGAAGAGACGGATTTTTCCGATTGTGACCTCAGCCGCTCGATACTGAAAGATGCGATTCTCACCCGGGCAAACTTTGCTGGATCGCGTCTTGCTGAGACAGACTTAACCGGGGCCACAGCCACTCAGGCGGTTTTTGATCGCGCAGATCTCGAAGGGGCTAATTTGAAAGAGGCCATGCTGAGTGACTGTTCGGCACTGGCTGCAAATTTTGCATCGGCACAACTCCATCATTGCCAGCTAGACCACTCCAATCTAACTGGCGCAAAATTTAACAGCGCCCAGGCGGATTTTCTATCGGTTTGTGAGGCTCGCTTAGAAGACTGCGATTTTAGTGAAGCCCAACTCGAGCGTGCCGATTTTATGAAAGCGCAAATCTTACGCTGCCAGTTTGATCGTATTCGCAGCGATCGTCTCGACTTAAGCGGTGCAGTTGTTGAAGATTGTCGTTTCACGGCAGCGCAGTTATCTAATTGCGTTGCCATGCTCAAAGCAAGTCTGACAGGATGTGTGTTTGACCAGTGCGACCTAACAGGTATTAGCTGGTCGAGCGCCGTTATAAGTGACACGTCCTTTGAGAA
>JAWOGG010000040.1:0-6186 GCA_046497085.1 Orrella sp. | reverse complement strand
ATGCTTTCATGATTTTGCAAGGTATTGAGACCTTAGCCCTACGCATGGACCGCACCTGCGAGAACGCCTTGGCAATCGCCCAATATTTGCAAAAACATCCTAAAGTAGATTGGGTCAACTACGCCGGTTTACCGGATCACCCAGACCACGCCATTGTGAAACGGCAGATGGGCGGTCGCGCCTCTGGCATTCTGTCGTTTGGACTCAAGGTGCCTGAGGATCAAGCAATTGAAGCAGGGGCTCGTTTTCTGGATGCATTGCAACTGTTCCTACGCTTGGTCAACATCGGAGACGCCAAATCGCTGGCCACTCACCCCGCGTCGACCACGCACCGACAGTTAAATCCTGAAGAGCTTGCAAAAGCCGGCGTGACACAAGGCATGGTTCGCCTGTCACTAGGCATCGAGCACATCAGTGATCTTGAGGCGGACTTGGCACAAGCCTTAGAGGCAGTCTAATCAAGACATTAGGCGAGGCATTAATCGAGAAGGTTGAGGTTTAATCACGATTAGACCTAGCTCTTGAAAACCCCAAAGTTCGCTAACAAGTAGCGCGCTTTGGGGTTTTCTTTTTGGAGACTGTCGCGGCGAGGTTGTCCCACGCCGCGACTAAGGTGCGCCGTGTATTAAGATCAAGATTCTCTTCGTTTCCCTGTTAAATTTCTTAATAATGCTGCGCAATCCTTTGCGACGTTTGAACCGTTTGGGCCAATTGTGCCGTGGGTACCCACAGGCGCAGGGTAACCTGTGCCATCGGACATCAATAGCCGCCATCGAACCGCTATCGCGATACCCAATCAAAAGGGTTCGCACATGAAGCTGTTTTACGGCTGGAAGATGGTCATGGCAGCCTCAGGGCTGCAAATCATTCAAGCGATGATGTTGCACCAAGCCTTTGGTGCCTATGTTGCGGTGTTAGCGGTAGAACAAGGGTGGAGCAAAACCTCCCTGTCGGCGGCATCAGCCATGTTGTCGGTCGAAGCGGCTTTACTGGGGCCGCTGATTGGCTGGTTTCTTGATCGGTTTGGTGCCAAGGGCGTCATCAAAATTGGGGTTTTGATGTTCGGCACGGGCTTTATCTTTTTGAGCCAAATCAGCTCTCTCTTGCAGTTTTACCTGGCTGTCGCCGTGATCGCCATCGGCGCCTCAATGGCTGGCTACTTCCCTCTAAATGTGGCTGTTATTCAATGGTTTGAGAAAAAGCGCGCCAGGGCTTTGTCTTTTGTTGGTTTGGGATTTGCCTTGGGTGGTGTATTCGTTCCCATTATTGCCGGCTCTATTGAGTTTTTTGGTTGGCGTGAGACCGCCATGGGTAGCGGCATCGCGGCTATTCTCGTGGGCTACCCCTTAGCTAGCATCTTTCGACGACGCCCAGAAGACTTTGGGGAGGTGGTTGACGGGCATGCCTCACGCGCTCAAATGCGCGAACAAGACAACTCCAAAAACACCTCACCGGAACCTGACTTTACCGCCGGTCAAGCGATTCGGACACGCGCATTCTGGCTACTAGCGGCAGGACACGGTATCGCCTTGATCGTGGTGATGGCGGTGAATACCCACGCCATCAATCACATGCGGATTTCACTGGACTACACCATCGCCCAGGGTTCTTTCTTCATCATGCTGATGACCATGTGCCAAGTCGCCGGGGTTTTGCTTGGTGGCTATTTAGGCGACAAATTTGAAAAGCGCCTAGTGGCCTCTGGCTGCATGCTCTTACACGCCACCGGTCTGATCGCACTGACTTATGCGGAAGGAGCATTGGAATTGGTTTTCTTCGCAGCGGCACATGGCCTGGCTTGGGGCTTGCGTGGCCCATTCATGCAAGCCATCCGCGCTGATTACTTTGGCAGGAAAGCGATTGGCATGATTCTTGGCCTTTCCGCCATGATCACGGCACTCGGCCAGTCGATTGGCCCATTACTGGCAGGTATTTTGGGAGACGCCACCGGTAATTACATACTTGGCTTCAATGTGTTGTCTGGTCTTGCGATATTCGGAGCACTTATTTTCTGGTGGGCCAAGCGCCCCGAGCCACCGGGTAGCAAACCGAAGCCCAAAACCGCTCCAGATCCAACAGTCGCTCAGGGGTAATGCCTAGCAAGTAGCGTTTAAGCCGGCAACAACTGGCGTAGGGTGTCGCTGTGCGTTAAAAGAGAACTTATTCGTATTAACCAATCCCTTTCTGGAATATTTCCCTATGTCCGATAACGATACCGCCGTCGCTGGCTGGAAAGAATCGATCTACCAAGTACTCAAACGTGGCAATGTTAAGCAGGTGGCTTATGTGCCAGACGCAGGTCACGCTCATGTGATCAATCGCGCTCACGATGATCCGGATATGCACACAGTGGTGCTCACGACCGAAGAGGAAGGTGTTGCGATGGGCTGTGGCGCTTGGCTTGGAGGTCAGCGCAGTGTTTTGTTGATGCAAAGCAGCGGCGTAGGTAACTGTGTGAATATGTTTTCTTTGTTACACAGCTGCCGTATTCCGTTTCTGACGTTGGTCACCATGCGTGGCGAATTCGCAGAGTTCAATGCCTGGCAAACTCCCATGAGCCAGGCCACCGAAGGCGTGTTCAAAGCCATGGGTTTTAGGGTGATACGCGTGACCCATCCAGATGAGGTTGAGGAGATGGTTGACGCCGCATTGGAATCTGCTTTCGTGGCTGGCGAACAAATCGCTGTGCTCATTTCTCAACGACTCATTGGCCGTAAAAAATGGATCAAGGACTGATGAAATGTCCGCTCGGTTTCACCGGGTAAGCAATCATCACATCTGCAGGCAAAAGGAATAGAAATGAATCAAACCGCTTCATCACCGGCGACCATCAATCGGCGTGAATTCGTCGCTAAACTGATACAAAGTTGCCCCAATGCCTTGGTAGTACCGGGTCTTGGCTCAGCAAACTACGACCTTTTTGCGGCCGGCGACCGACCTGAGAACTTTTATATGTGGGGTGCCATGGGCGGCGCTGCCAGTATTGGTTTAGGTCTGGCTATTGCACAACCCGACCGCGAAGTGATCGTGCTGACAGGTGACGGCGAAATGCTGATGGGTCTAGGCTCTCTGGCAACCATCGGCGTACAACAGCCCAAGAATCTCACCTTAGTCATTTTGGACAATGGACACTTTGGCGAAACTGGCATGCAACGCAGCCACACCAGTTTAGGCACGGACCTCATCAGCGTTGCCAAGGGGTGCTCGATTGCCCATGCTGCTCACCTCGCTTCGTTAGACGAAGTCACAGAGGTCGCACAAGCGGTAGCGGCAAAAAAAGAGCCGGCGCTATTTCAGGTAAAGGTAAAAGCCGATGACGTGCCGCGCGCCTTGCCAACACGCGACGGTGTTTACATCAAAAATCGCTTTAGAGCAGCACTCGGTTTTGAGCCTGTTTAAAGAGCCCGCATGCTGAAGGGGGTCGGTTATTAGCCGACCCCTCTTTTTTTTAACGACCTCTTGTCCCGCCGCGCTTCTGGCGTGCCGTGACCACTATAAAAGTCACCGCCGTGAGTGGAATAACGAAAACAAGCATGGCATTAGAAAACAACGGCAATGCCTCATGTTGCTGAGATCTTAAAATCAAGTAAGCGACGTAAGCAATATAGTAAGCAAAGAACAAACCGCCTTCCCAGCGGGCGATCTCACGTCCTGAAATAAAAACCGGCAGACAGGCCAAGAACGCCGCAAGCATCACCCACAAGTCAAAATTCAATGCCGAAGCTGGCACGGCCAATCCAGGCATACCCGCCACAATGCCGGCCAAACCGATACCGCCTAAGGTATTGAAGATGCAGCTACCCACCACATTACCAACGGCCATGTCACGTTCGCCCTTTAAGGCAGCTGCAATTGAGGTAGCCACCTCAGGCAATGATGTTCCTGCCGCAACAATGGTTAAACCAATCACTAACTCACTTAGGCCAAAGTAGCGAGCAAACACGACTGCACTCTCCACTAGCCACTGTGAACCGAGTACCAGCATGACCAGACCAACGACAACCAGTCCGAGTTGCACATACCAGCGCGACAAAATCGCACCTGGCTTAGCAGGTTGAATGTCCTCGTCAAACTCGTGCGAGTCTGCCACCGACGCTCGTTTGGCCTGCACAATCAGAAATACCGTGTATAGGATCAAAAGACCTAGTAACGCAAAGCCCTCAAAGGGTGAGATCACAGCGTTCAAGCTCATGATCAATAAAACAATCCCTGCCCCCAGCATGATAGGCATTTCCTGCCGGATAACCTGCGTGTGCACAGATAGCGGAATCACGATCGCACTTAAACCAAGCACCACCAAAATGTTAAATATATTGCTACCTACAATATTGCCCACAGCCACATCGCCTGTGCCATCAAGCACGGCCCCGACTGTGACTGCCATTTCTGGGGCGCTTGTGCCAAACGCCACCACCGTCAATCCAATAACCAACGGCGAAACGCCAAACGATAAAGACAACTTAGATGCCCCGCTCACCAACGCGTTAGCCCCGAACAGCAAGAGCAGCAAACCCGCGACGAAAAAGAAAATAGTGAGCAACATTAGTGAGCCTTGCCAACAAAACGTCGGCTGATGGTTGAAACAACGTCAATGGAGTGCTTGGCTAACACGCCTACACTTTCCGCATCCCTGACACTTTAGCGACTGAGCGGCTTTTTAACACTCTGCGCCCATGAAATCGACTGAAACATCTTAATCGACTTCGAAACACCTCCGAAACAGCCTTGCGCGCACAATTAAATCGTCACTTACAAGGAGAATGACTCATGAAACAGCGTAAATATCTTCGCCCACTGATCGCCGGTCTGTCATTGGCCGTTCTTAGCACCGGCGCCCTCGCCTACGGTTCCAGACACGGAGACGATGGCGATTGCCAACGTTCATCCGGCCATATGATGCAACAACAAGCGCACGGTGATCAGGATGGCTACGGGCATCACGGGGGTCGTGCCGGTTGGGGTGGTCAGGGCGGTCAAGGCATGATGCGCTTTGCCATGTCCCCAGATCTTGTCGAATCATTGAAACTTGACGATACGCAAAAGTTGGCTCTGTTTGAAGCGCAAACGGCAGCATCGGCCATGCGCGACAGCATGCGAGAAACTCGAGAACAAATGCGCGCTGAATTCCAATCTGGTGCACGTGATAGTGCTTTCGATCCACGAGCCATGTTTGAGGCGCAAAACAAGCGCATGGCTGCCAGACAACAAGCCAGACAAGCCATACAAGGGCAATGGCTGGCATTCTGGGACGGCTTAGATGACCAACAAAAGTCGCAGCTACAAGAAACCATGTCAGATCGCATGAAAAGCGGTGGGTCCCGATATCATCGCGACTAACCAAAAAACGACACCACCGTGAGCGAAATGTGTGGCGGTGTGTGTCAAACGATAGGTGGCGATATGTGTGGGTCCGCGAGCGTCAGTCATAACGCCCGGGCTCACGCCTCTTAACGAATTGGCCTTCCGCTTACCTATTACCACTCACTGCTTACCGCTGTCCAAACATGGTGACGAGGCTGATCGAGCTAGACATGCCTAAATGGCTTACTAATCAGCGTAGTGGCAAACAGCATGATTGTCAGTGCAGTTAAGAAAATAGCTGGGAACCAAACTTGCAACAGTTCTGAACCTAGCCAAATGCCAAATAGAAAGACCAATAATGACCCACCAATATGCCAACGCCTGCGCGCTTCGGGTAAGTTTCCTGGGTAACTGACTAGGACACCAAGCACAGAAGAGCGCCGCGACACTGTTGACGATTCGACACGACGATTGATCTGATAAAGCGTGCCAATCTGAAACCCAAGCACTACGGCAGTAAGCCCAACCACGAATGCTTTCATGGATGTTGCCATGACGGACGGCTGTAACAGCACCAAAAGCGTCAACACCAGCAACATGATCCACGATAACCAAAGGCCATCAAAAGCATCTTTGCGAATTTGCTCTGAGTCCGACCACAACCGACTCGCGAGCAAGCCGATGAGAGCAGTCGCAATTGTGAAGAAAATCCAACCCATTGATGCCGTCGTCAAAGGGGTCACCAAGTCATTGGTCATACCCAGCACCGCATTGGCAGGCACTGATGCCAGTAACGTGCCACCGAGACCATACAGGCTGGCCGCCTCTAGCAACCCCCATGCCAAACAGAGCAAAAAGATCGGCCATCGACGCTCAGCCGTTTGC
>JAWOGG010000263.1:0-3342 GCA_046497085.1 Orrella sp. | reverse complement strand
TTGATTGGCGTTGCTTTAGGCACGGTTTTATTGCCAAGCTTATCAAAAGCCCATGCCAGTCAATCAAATGCTGAGTACAGTCGGCTACTTGACTGGGGAATGCGGTTAGTACTTGTATTGGGCTTACCGGCAGCCGTGGCGATGATTCTGCTGGCCGACGCCATGGTGGCCACATTATTTCAATACGGCGCATTCAGTGCGACGGACGTGTATCAAACACAATTGGCTGTGATGGCCTACTCTGTCGGTTTAATTGGCCTTTTGATGGTGAAAATCTTAGCGCCTGGCTTTTATGCCAAACAAGACATCAAAACACCCGTTAAGATTGCCATTGGCGTGTTGATCACTACCCAGCTATTGAATCTGGTCTTGGTCCCCACCTTGGCCCACGCTGGGCTGGCCTTAGCTATTGCGTTGGGCGCAAGCCTAAATGCTGCTGCCTTATTTATCGGGCTACGTCGCCGTGGCGTCTATCAAGCGCAAAATGGGTGGCTCGTTTTTATGGGTCGCCAAATTATGGCTTTAGTGGTGATGGCGGGCTTTATTGTCCTGATTGGCGGTGATATCGCCTGGACAGACGCCTCGTTTGGCATCGGTGCAAGGGTGGGTTGGCTGACAGTGACACTCGGCATTGGTTTTGTGGCCTATCTGGCCACGCTGTGGGTTTTGGGTATGAGACCATCTGATTTTCAGCGTAAGTTATCCCAAGACGTTGAATCAAAACCATGATTTAGTGCTAGCCAACTGCTTGAAACATGTTAATATCACCGACTTACCAAATTTTTTACGAGTTTGAAGCGCTCAAATTCTGATCTACGTGCTCCGCACTGCCATTAGTCGATGCTCTTAAACTCTATTGCTCAAAACACAAGGTTCGTTTAGAAACATGGCAAACACCGCCCAAGCCCGTAAGCGCGCACGCCAATCCGTCGCACGCAACATGCACAACTCTAGTTTGCGCTCGATGTTGCGCACATCAATGAAGCGCGTTCGCGCGGCTATCGCTGCTGGCGACAAAGTCGAAGCAAACGAAGCGCTGCGTAAAACAACCAGCGTCATTGATAGCGTGGCTGACAAGAAAATCATCCACAAAAACAAAGCCGCCCGTCACAAAAGCCGTCTTAACGCCGCTGTTAAAGCGATCGCCTAAAACGTCAGTAGTCGGTCTTTGACCGACCGCATTGTTAGGCAGGCATCGCGTTAAATTATGTGGTCACTACTGTGGTTCCTCTACTTTTTTGGAACCAATTGGCTGAGTTTGTTTGCGCGAAAGCCACGTGATTCTGCCTGCTCAAGCCCCTCTCCTAGGGGCTTTTTTGTTGCGCCTACACCCAGGATCTCGCGTCACCGACACTTATGCTCAACGCCATGCTATACAGTGAGTTAGTCAGGTAAACATCCCTTAACGAGAAAAAACCATGAGCAAACCACGCGTCCTCCAAATTGGATCCCTAGGCGGCTCACCCGGTGCAGATAGTGCCTTACGAGAGAGCTATGACGTGATCCCCCTATGGGAAGCCACAGATCGAGATGACTGTTTAAAAAAAGCCGCTGACGTTGAAGTGGTGGTCACATCAGCCATGCATGGCTGCGGGGCTGATGTCATCAACCAACTGCCCAACTTAAAGCTCATCTGTAACTGGGGCGTTGGTTACGACACCATAGACATTGAGGCCGCCAAAGCCCGTGATATCGCGGTCACCAACACGCCTGAGGTGCTCAACGACTGCGTGGCTGACGAGGCTTGGGGGTTACTGATCGCATGTGCACGGCATATTGCCCAAGGCGATCGTTTTGTGCGTGACAATCGCTGGGAAAACAAAGATGGTATGTTGCCACTAGGCATGCGAGTCAGCGGTAAGAAGCTCGGTATAGTAGGGCTTGGTCGCATCGGCATGGCGATCGCCAAACGCGGCTTGGGTTTTGACATGCAGGTGGGCTATCACAATCGGCAAAAACGCAATGATGTCGACTACACCTACATACCTACTCTGGAGGCGCTGGCTGAATGGTCGGATTTCTTGGTGGTTGCCACTGTCGGTGGCAGTCAAACTCGTCAGCTTGTTAACCGTGATGTACTCAAAGCACTTGGTCCCAAAGGCATGGTGATCAATATCGCTCGCGGCCCTGTTATTGATGAAACGGCCATGGTCGAATTACTCGCCTCGGGCGAGCTCGGCGCCGCTGGATTAGATGTGTTTGAGAATGAGCCTAAAGTACCCGATGCGCTCAAGCAACTTTCAAACGCAGTGTTAATGCCCCATCAAGCCAGCGCAACAGTTGAAACCCGTCAAGCCATGTTTGATTTGGTGACACAAAACCTAGCCGCCTATTTTGCAGGCAAGCCATTAATCACACCCGTTTAATGTCCTCAAGACCGCCTGTTGCGGTCTTTAAGTGATTGTCTGCCGCAAAGTCATGCACGAATTTCCAGGCGAGTGGCTCAATATCTCTTAATCTCTCGTCGATGACCACGGCTTTGACGCCATCAATTTGGCGAGGCACGACATACGGCGAGTAAGAGATGTGCCCGCCGGCCACGCCTGCAGGCCGATATGGCGCCAGAACGCCGGCCAAGCGTTCAGCCCAATCACTTGGCCGAAAGCGTTGTCCTTGCAAGGTCTCGCCAAAAATCACGAAGTAGTTTGGGGTCAAGCTCATTGAACAATCTCGATGGTGATTCAGTGCACCAATCGGTCAATGGATTCACACGATCACCGCAGGGATTGTATATGATTGAGGCTTGCTAATTATTTCACCCTACCCGCTGTTTGGAACCCACCCATCATGAGCTCTGCACTATCCCCGATTTATGGTCGCTTACCCGTGGCCTTCACCCATGGCGAAGGCGTTTGGCTTTGGGATGACAACGGTAAACGCTATTTAGATGGCTTGTCTGGTATCGGCGTGTCCTGCCTTGGTCATGCACACCCAGCAATGGTTAAAGCCATCAGTGAGCAAGCCGGCCGCGTGATCCACACATCCAATCTCTACCAAATCCCACTTCAAGAAGCTCTGGCGCAACGGATCTGCGCCATTTCTGGGTTAACTGAGGTTTTTTTCGTCAATAGCGGGGCGGAGGCAAACGAAGGCGCCATTAAGGTCGCTCGACTATATGGCCACTTAAAAGGCATTAAGGTCCCCACTATCATCACCATGGACTCTTCCTGGCACGGTCGAACCCTTGGCACATTGGCCGCCACCGGCAGCGAAAAAGCGCGTGAAGGGTTTGGGCCAATGCCAGACGGCTTTTTACAGGTCACTTACAACAGCCTCGCAGCAGTGACACAGGCCGCAGAGCAATGCCCAGATGTTGTTGCTGTCATGGTCGAGGTCTTGCAA
>JAWOGG010000170.1:0-3644 GCA_046497085.1 Orrella sp. | reverse complement strand
GGGATTTGTTTTTGGAGCGTGAGACCGAGCTGTTTAATGATCTGCAGCAAATGGGTGTGAAGGTTTATACACCGACTGATGCACCTGAGTGGAGCGCCAAGGCGGCTGACGTTATTGCTGCAGAGGCAGATAACGTTGGCGGTAAAGCTTGGATTGAGCGCATTCAAGCGGTTCAGTGAGAAAAGCGAGTTGATGAGGACGGTTTCAGGTACTAAGGCATCAAGTACTAAGGCTTCAAGTGCTAAGGCTTCAAGTGCTAAGCGCGAACTCAGTGCCGTGGTGTTGGGTTTGTCGCTTTTTATCAGCGCGACAGCTTTCTTCATATTACTGTCCTCATTGCTCGGGCAGTTCGTCAGTCGATCGGTATTCAATACCGGTTTGATTTGGGCTGACGAGCTCGCCCGGGTTTGTTTTGTTTGGTGTTCTTTTTTTGGTGCGGTGGCTGCTTGGCAAACCCGAGCGTTACACCGCATTGACATGTTGACTAGATCGCTTGTCGGCAACGTTGGCTCGGTTGTCAACCGACTGGTCCAACTGCTTATTAGCAGTGCGTTGGTTTACCTGATCTGGTATGGCAGCGCGATGCTTTGGCGAGCTTTGGATCAAACCACAGAAACATTGGAAATCTCTGGTGCATGGCTCTATCTGCCTGTACCGCTCTCAGCCATGCTGATGTTGCTCTCCACTTGGTTACCGCATGCCTCCTCCGATCAATCATTGCCGGTTCAAGATTAATTTTTAGGCGCCATGGTCACCATACTTTTTATTGTTTTCTTTGGTGCACTACTGTTATCGGTGCCTGTCGTTTTTGCGTTAATTCTTGGTTGTGTGGCCGCCTTGCTGTGGGCGGGTCATTTGCCGGGAACAATTGTGGCGCAACAAATGGTGGCCGCTATAGACTCTTCGCCGCTCTTGGCGATACCGTTATTCATTGTGTTTGGAGAACTCGTTAGTCGCAGCAGTTTGGGACAACGCTTGGTTGAGTTGTGCCAAGCCTTGGTTGGTTGGGTTCGCGGTGGTTTAGCGCATGCGAACGTGTTGGCCAGTATTTTCTTTGGTGGGATATCAGGATCGGCAACAGCCGACACGGTGGCTGTTGGTTCGGTCATGATTCCGCAAATGCGCAAGCGTGGCTATCCCGCTGACTTTAGCGCCATTGTGACGTGTACGTCTTCGGTGATCGGTAACCTGATCCCACCAAGTATCGATCTGATTATCTTTGCGTGGCTGACAGGCACAGCCGTGGATCAGCTGTTTGCAGCAGGTGTGTTGCCAGGCGTTCTGGTGGGGGTGGCCATCATGTTGGTCAGCTACTGGACTTGCGTAAAGAAAGGAATCGGAGAAAGAGAGCCATTTAGGGTGCCAGTTTTGCTGAAGGCAGGAATTGGGGCGGGACCAACATTGCTACTGCCGCTGATCATATTAGGCGGGATTTTTACGGGTACGTTTACCGTGACTGAATCAGCAGCAGTGGCTTTGATATTTGGGCTGTTTCTAGTCAAGGTGGTCTACCGCGACATGCCACGTGCCCAAATGATAGAGATGGTCAAAGCGGCCATGGTCTCTATAGGCTCGATCATGCTGTTGATAGCAGCCGCCAAAGTGTTTGGATGGATCCTAACCATTGAGCGTGTCCCGCAAGACTTAACGGCCTTTCTGTTGACTCACATGAATTCCAAGCCGCTCTTTGCGCTTGCCATTATCTTGGTTGCGCTGGTGTCAGGGTGTTTCTTAACGCCGGCCACCGCATTGATCGTGTTGACACCGATACTTCACCCGATTGCGATGGCCATGGGTTTTGATGTGCTGCATTTTGGGATACTGCTGTTGACTGCGCTTGCTTTAGGACACGTCACTCCGCCGGTGGGCTTGACTCTCTTTATCGCCAGCGGACTGAGTCAGACGCCAATCGATCAATTGGTGCGCCCACTCATGCCATTTTTAGCGATATTGATACTGACAGTGCTAGCTGTGGCATTTTTTCCGCCGCTGACTTTGGCTTTGCCACAACTTGTCCAGTGACAGCGTAACTGTAAAGGTATGAACAGCTTCATGGCGAAGCTAAAGTGCGACACCTTTTTGTCTGAGTGTGTCATCGACCCAGTCCGTATTAAACGTGCCATTGGCCATACTATCTAATAACTCGCGTTCCTTATCCTCGATGGCCCTAACTAGCACGCTCAGAGAGTCAAGGTCACCTGGGCGAATCGCTAAAACGCCATCGGGATCACCGACAATCAAATCGCCTGGCAAGGTCACCATGCCATCAATGCTGACGGGCACATTGATCTCGCCAGGCCCCTCTTTAAAGGGTCCGCGATGTGAAATGCCACGGGCGAACACAGGGAAATCATTTTCAGCGATAAAAGCGCTATCCCGAATAGCACCATCAATCACAAAGCCAGCCAAGCCTTTACGCGCAGCTGCTGTTGACATCAACTCACCCACTACCGCATTAAGCATGTGACCGCCGGTTTGGACCACGATGACATCGCCTGCTTGAGCCATCCGAATGGCTTTATGCACCATTAAATTATCAGCAGGCGCGGACTTGACGGTCAATGCGCGACCAATCACACGACCGTTGCGATGAAACGGTCGTAGATGATTGGTGCCGCTCGTACGTTTCATGGCGTCGCTGATATTAGAGACCGCAAAAGTGCTGAAAGTCGTCATCTGAGCGTCACTGACCAAGCGCGGTGTCGGGTTAATGGAAAAGCCAATGGATGACATGGGAACGCCCCTTAGGTGAAATGTGGCTGTATGGGTTACTTAAACAATCGCTTAACCATACTCAAAATAATGACCTAGGGTAACTCCGATCATTGTTTTATGCGTACTACAACCTAAAGGTCGTATCGCTGTATGCGAACGTGGGGCACACTAAACAAAATCATCAAATTTCAACAGCTTGGACGTTTCAGACTCCCACGGTGGTCATCGGTTTGGCTGGAAGACGAGATCCACTTGATAGGTCGGTTTTTATGTTTTTACCCGCAGTGCAATCAAAGATAAGCCGCCTTAAATTTTCTAGAAAATTTACCTTTGCAGCTTGCTCAGTTTTTCTGATAGTTAGCTTTTTTTCCATGCCTTTGCCAAATGCGCGAGCCGCGAGCGTGGGAGGGTGTGACAATTATCAGCCCACCCAGGGTGATGTCGTGACCTGTACGCCAACCACTACCCCATCAGCGACGGCGGGTGTGATTGCGCCAAGCGGAGACACGTCCAATAACGATATTAGTGTCTCGGTTCAAACGGGCACGGTACTTGACATTAACGGCTCGACCATTGGTTTAGGCAGTGGGTCTAGCGTTGTCAATTCTGGACGTTTAGAAACCCAAAAGTTTAACTTCGGTTATGGCATTTCAGCGGGTGTGAATGGCCGGTCTCAGCTCGGTGGTAACAGCATCACCAACAATGGTGTCATCCTCACCGAAGGCTCAAATGCACATGGCATCATCATTAGTGCAGAACGGGTAACAGATGGTGTGGGCAACACCGTCATCAATGCCGGTTCGATAGAGACTGTTGGCACAGGTGATGGTATTCGACTTTTCAGCAAGGCTCGTTCCACCTCAGCCGAGCCGGTTGTCAATCAAATCACCAATAGCGGATCGATTGTGACCGCAGCCCAAGTCGCAGGT